>JARFQH010000333.1 GCA_029287875.1 Desulfobacteraceae bacterium
GAGCATTAAAAAACAGTATTTAAAAACCAAACCGGTGTGCAAAGTTACGTTTCGGATCTCTGAAAAAATCGGAAATTCAGCCGGAACTGCCCATGTTGTCGGAGAATTTAACAACTGGGATATTTTCTCAACGCCGATGAAAAAATTAAAGAGTGGAGCGTTTACGACAACGTTGAATCTGGAGAAAGGGCGGGAATACCAGTTTCGTTACCTGCTGGACGATAATAACTGGGAAAATGATGCCAATGCGGACAAATTCGTGCCGACACCCTTTGGAGACAGTAAAAACTCAGTTATTGCCCTTTAATTCGCGACGGCTGCTAGCCGGTAATCATGGTCCCCGGCGACCATATCGGGCTGGCCGGTTATTTTCGCCCGGATGATCCGCCCCATGAAGATCTGTCTGCCGTCCGCGGTGGTCGGAATCTGATCTTCGGTCCTTAGCTCGACCACCCGAGAGCTGGTACCAGCGGCTTCGGCCAGATTTCTCACCATTCGTGCTAGTTCCTCTCGTGCAAAGGCATCGGCCTCGGCAAAATTTTGAAAATGCCTGGCGCCGACCAGTCCCTCGATCAGGAATCCGCCTTCCTGATTGGGTACAATGCGTAGGTGGCGTTTTACCACTACATTGCTGGTGATGGCACCAATGGCGTTGGCCACATCCGCATCCTGCGGCAACACCGCTTCGGCGCCCAAGGCCTTGGCGGCCCGCGGCAGGAAAAAGTGGATCGGTGCGCCGATGCCCACCACCGGCCGCTTCAAATCGATGCGGACGGCGTACTGGTCGCTGCCACCCGAAAGCAGATTTTTAACCAGCGTCCGGCATACAGGACAGGTGTGAAGGGCTTCGGGATCGGTTTCCTCATCCAGTTGTCGCTTCAACAGCTCCAGGGTCAGGCGTTCAACGCCCATGTCCAGGAGGTGGTCCGCCATTTCGGCGATATCCATTTTTGTCAAACGGGAAAACATTTGGCAGTAGCTTTCTGCGGATTCTTTGTGCCACCGATTGAAGCGGCCCGTTACGTGTAAGAGATCGGTCAACGTCAACCCGCACCGTTGGATGATAAAACTATCCTCCAGTCGTTCGAGTTTAAGGCTCTTTTCGAACAGGACGCCGGTTCGTTTGATAAGCTCGTCAATGGAAAACGGTCGTGATTTCAGGAGGGTTATGACGTTTTCCTCCTGGGGCAGCAACGTCATATGGTCCGGCGAACCGGTCAGGGCCAGAATTTGCATATCCCGAGTGGAAACGGTATGTCGATCCAGGTACATGTCCAGAAACTTCAGGGCACTGTCCGTTCCCGGGTAGGTCGCACCCAACCAGGCGATAGGTGCCACCCGGCGGGGTCCGAGATAAAAACGTCCCTTATCCCATTGGATCAGGCTGTCTCCACCCAGACCTGAAGTGCGGATTTCCAGGGCCTTTACGTGGGTCTTTTGACCGCCGATGTTGGATCCGGTCGCACAGACGCTGACCATGCCGTCTGCCAGGGCCGCTGTATCCGTGGTAGTACCACCCATATCGACGACCAGTGCGCTTTTCAATCCCGTCAGGTGACGTGCCCCGGCAACACTTGCCGCCGGCCCTGACAAAATGGTCTCCACCGGGCGTTCCTTGGCCATGTCGGCACTCATCAGGGTCCCATCACCTTTCACAACCACGATGGGGGCGAAAATACCCAGCTTTTCGAGCGCCCTCTCCAAATCCAGCAACAACTTGGCCAGTTTGGGGATGATGCGGGCATTCAACATGGCGGTGTGAGCGCGGGTTTTGAAATTCAGGATATCCGACAGCTCGTGGCCGCAGGTGACGAACAGTCCGGTCTCTTCACGAATAATCCGTTTGATCTTCAGTTCATGGGCCGGATTAATCGCACCGGCATAGCCGGACACGGCAAAGGCCTTGACGTCGTCTTTAGCGATCATCCGTCGCACGATACCTTTGACTTCCTTTTCGTCGACCGGACTGATCTCTTTGCCCGTGATCTCCAGCTGCCCCGAAATAGCGGCTTTGGGTTCGTACGGGATATCTTGCGGCTCGAAGCGACCATAGGGCGGCATGATAATCATGCCGACCTTCTGGCCCTCACCCTCTACAATGGCATTGGTCGCCAGGGTGGTCGACAAAGACACCATCTCCACCTGGTGCAGCTTCTCCTGATCCAGTCCGGCCATGGCTTCACCGATTCCTAAAGTGAAATCCCATTTGGTGGTCAGGGCCTTGCTTTTGCAGAGAGTCTTACCTTTGGCGAGGTCATAGATGACCGTGTCGGTGTAGGTTCCACCGGCGTCGATCCCCAAGCCGATTTTCAGATTGGCGGTCTCTCTTACCGGCTCGCTGTTGTCTTCCAGTATCGTGATGTTTGGTTCGTTCGATGGCTTCGATCCCGCGGCCCAGATCGGATTGGCCGAAAGAGTTGACTGCAGGGCGTCAAATTCAATCACGTGGTTGGGTGCCACGACCAGGATTTCATCGGTGGTCTCGCTCGCCGTCAGCAGCTTTTCGATCAGGACCCGTTTACCGGCTATTTTTTCGTATTTCCACTGGTATTCGGTTGCCATGTCCTGGGCGTATTTTTCATATTTCGGTGAGATTTTCGCTCCGGTTTCAATGAAAGCGGCTCTTTGATAATTCTTTTGCCAGGTGCTCAAAAACTGGAAGGTTTCTTTGGCGGCCTTCTCGCCGTATTTATCCACCAGTTCGCCATAATTGAGCTTTTCGTCCCCGTAGTAGGCCGACAGTCTGCGCTGGGAAAGGGGTTCGGTCTTTTCTTCGTACCAGCCGGCTGATATGTAATAGGTGCCCGGATATTTTTTGAACTGATCCCTGTAGGCCGCATCGCCCCCCAGAAAGAGGGCAATGCAGTCGTGGACCTTCGGTATCGACAGAGGAATGTCCCGGGCTTGAATACCAACGGTTCCCCGACCGCAGACGCCGTATCCGACTACAATGCGGTCACATCCACCCGAGACGGAAAGCTC
>JARFQH010000341.1 GCA_029287875.1 Desulfobacteraceae bacterium
TTTCTTTTGCTTCGTTTTCTTTGTCGCTACAAAGAAAATGAAGTTGCTGTCGGGCAACCCCGACGGTTTTGTTTTTAACTTGAATAAAGGTACACAACGAAATGAATGTTGTGTACCCGAAAAAATAAAAAGCCCGGTCAACCGACCGGGCCTTGTTTCATCAAATTATGCTCTGCTCCTCTAAAATTGCAACCAAAGCAAAAAAGAGACGCTGATAATCGTCATGGCGCCTCCTGCTATCAGGTAAAGTAGGGCATCCAGTACGTTGAGCGGTCCACTTTGTTTCCTGTTCTCCATTAAATTTGGCATAAACCCTCCCCGTTTCACTGCTTACGGTATCATTTCGTTCGGTTGAGACGGATTAAAACTACAGCAATGCCTGTGCCAAAAAAACAATAACCATTGTTTCTCATTTGTAACTATCTGTAATCAAATGTAAAAAGATGAATTCCAGGGACGCTGCAGGGGAAGCAAAGCCTGAGGTCTTTGGTTAAATGGCGAGACAATTATAAGGGTTTTGCCGGTTGGCTGTTTAAGGACGCTCCATCTTGTGGCAGAAGAGGCAGCGATATTTAGCCGGATGACCTTCAGGGAAAGGAATCGCGTCCTTGTTGTGGCACTCTTCACAGAACTTCTCTGCGGCCTTCTTCCCATCGGTTTTGACGATATCAAAAAAGCGCTGGTGGTCATCATCGTATGGCACGCGACTGGTCGATTCCGGTGGCGCCTGCCAGAGAAATGCCAGGATGACAACGGCAATGCCGATCAGTAGAAAATCACGTTTTTTGAGCGCAAGGGCCATTCAAACCTCTGGTGTTTAAAAGTTCCTTCGGGTTAATACAGATGTCCTGCGATCAGGACAACACGAACAAAGATAGCATTCCTTGCGGAACACTGCAATATCAAGAGGAAATTCATTTGGACGTGTGAAAATGCTATTCATTGCGGATGAACAGGAGATAGATTGCCAGGAAAACTATGAAAGAGCCGCCGCCGACCAGAACCAGCAGGGACTCGGTCGGCATGCCGCCCTCCAGAGAGACTCCCTTTGAGAGGGTATAGCCGAGCAGGTAAATGAAGCCGGTGATTGCCATAACGACAACCAGCAGCAGGCGCCAGCGCATCAGATAAGAAATTATGGCGGTGACGCCCACCCCCGCAAGAAAGTAGGGGTTTTCCATGACGGTCTTGAGGTCCATAGCCTCGATGTAGGCCATGACCTTGGTTGTTTCGAACTGTTTTATGAATTCAATGACAGAGCTGAAATCCATCCGGCCCCTCCGGAAACTGTTGTGCGGCATCAATCTTTCTGGTCGACATAGTACCATTTTTTCAGAAAGTGGCAATGGCAAAAAGGGCCATAATTCTTGACTTTTTACGACGCGCTCAATAGAGTAACCCCCTGCGGAAGCAAGTGAAGAGAGGGCTTGAAAAGTGCCGGAACGTGCCATCGGTGTGTTTGATTCAGGGGTTGGCGGATTGACCGTTCTGAGGGCTCTGCGCCAGCATGTCCCCGACGAGTCGCTCGTATACCTCGGAGACACGGCGCGGGTACCGTACGGGACAAAGAGTTCCCCGACCGTGATGCGATACGCACATGAGGCCGCACGCTTCCTGCTCGCCCAACGGGTCAAGCTGATGGTGGTCGCCTGCAATACAGCTTCGGCAGTCGCCGTCGACGAGCTGATTGAGAGATATCAGGTGCCGGTCATCGGGGTTATTCTGCCGGGGGCAAAACGCGCCCTCGAGATGACCCGCAATGGTCGCATCGGAGTCGTCGGGACTGAAGGGACCATTCGTTCCGGGGCCTATGACCGGGCCCTGCAGGAATTTCGTCCGGATATCGTTGTCCACACGGCGGCCTGCCCGCTTTTCGTGCCGATCGCTGAAGAAGGCTGGTCCTGCCACGAAGTTGCCCGCCTCGCTGCCCATGAGTACCTGGCCCCATTGCTCGACAAAGGCATCGATACACTGGTGCTGGGCTGCACCCATTACCCGTTGCTTAAAAATACCCTTCAGGAGGTTGTCGGCCCCGATGTGCAACTGGTCGACTCGGCACAGGAGACGGCGAAAGCCGTCAAACTTCGACTTGAACAGGATCAGCTGCTGCAATCCCCATCCGCCACGCAACCACCATGCTATTTCGTGACTGACATTCCTGATCGTTTCATAAGGGTCGGTGGAGCCTTTCTCGGAGAGCAACTGAAAGATGTCAAAACCGTCGTTCTGGATTGAATTATGGCTATTAAAAATCGTCAGGCAGAGAAGCAAAAGCCACTGGGCAGGCGTCTGATCCCATGGCTCATTCTGGTCGTCATTCTGTTTGTCGTCGGTTTGGTGATCGGTACTTTGCAAATTGGCAAAGCCCCTGAAAAAGCCGCCCCCGTCGCCGATGTCCCGTCACCATCGGCCAGGGAGGTCGTCCTTTATTTTGCCTCGGGGGACGGCCAGACACTGCTCGCGGAATCGCGTCAGATCACTGGCTGTGAGCTTGATGAAGATTGCCTGAGAGAAACGGTCCAGGCGCTTATTTCAGGGCCTTCGGGGGATATGGTGCCGATCCTGCCATCGCGGACGACTCTACAAAACCTGACTGTTATCGACAGCCTCGTACAGGTCGATTTTAGTCGGGACCTGATTGATGCCCATCCTGGAGGGACCCAGAGTGAACTGCTCACAGTTTATGGCCTGACTGACACCCTGGCGGTCAACTTTCCCCACCTCCGGCAGGTTCAGATTCTCGTCGAAGGCACTCCGGTCACGACTCTCAAGGGACATGTCGATCTGCGGCAGCCCGTCTATCCCGATTTCAGCCTGGTCGAAGAGGGGGCGGCCCCGATCGGCAGGATGAACAGTCTTCCTGCCGGAGGCGAAGAGTGACCGGGTTCCTCAAGGCGATTACCGAAAGGGTCCTGATCCTGGATGGTGCCATGGGAACCTTGCTTCAGGAGCGGGGCCTTTCGCCGGGGGGCTGCCCTGAGGAAATGAACCGGAATGCACCCGACGTGGTCATCGGCATTCATGCCGAGTACGCCGAGGCAGGAGCAGATGTCCTGATCGCCAACAGCTTTGGCGGCAACCGGGTCAAGTTGGCCAATTACAACCTGGGCAATGCAGTCGATGAGCTCAATCGGCGCGCCGTGGCGTTGGCAAGGAAGTCTGCTCCCGCAGGAGTCTTCGTCGGTGGCTCTGTTGGTCCGACAGGACGATTTGTTGAACCGGTCGGTGATGCCGGCTTCGATGAAATGATTGACATTTTTGCCGAACAGATATCCTCTCTCGTCGGTGCCGGCGCCGATCTGATCTCTTTTCAAAGCTTTCTTGATATCCGCGAACTGCGTGCCGGAGTGATTGCCTGTCGCGATGTCTGTGATTTGCCGGTCATCGCCCAGATGACCTTCGACGATGCGGGACGTACCGTGCTCGGGACTCCCCCCTCTGCAGCTGCCGTCACCCTGGATGCCTTGCGGGTCGATGTCATCGGTGCCAACTGCGGCCTCGGTATCGATAGTATCCATGACG
>JARFQH010000370.1 GCA_029287875.1 Desulfobacteraceae bacterium
GAAGTGTTTTGACCGCGGCAAAGTCGGCTTTATCAACTGCGCCATCGACGTGGTTCCCGAGTGCGATTGCTTCCCCTGGGCCGGTCTGGCGATTGCCCCGGATGTGGGTATTTTCGCCGGCAAGGACCTGATCGCCGTCGAGGAGGCCACGCTGGATGCCATCGACAACGCACCGGTCAGCCCCGGTTCGGTGGCCGACGAGAAGGGCTGCAAGCCGGGTGACGACCGTTTCCGTATCGTCAACGGCTTTAGCCCGCGCATTACCCAGGCAGCCGGAGAAAAGATCGGCTTGGGTACCCGTAAGTACAAACTCGTCAACTATGAGCCACCGATGACACCCGAGCACATCGCCAAGTGGCAGATCCGCAAGGGTGGTGTAGCCAACCACAAACCCACAACCATACGGTTGCGGGAAGTGTTTAGGAAGCACGACCCGACCACCGAGGTCATGCCTTTCCGCCGGAATGACTACGAGAAGGAATGGGCCTTCAACGAGTGGAAGAAGTACGACCCGTTCAAAGGCAAGACGCCCGATTAAATATTGCAATGCACCCGGGAGGGTGGTTTCACCCTCCCGCAACTGCTTTACATTCCCGAGCCTCGACCGGAAGGCCGCACCATGAGCGACGTCATCTGGGTAGACACGGCATGCATGCACTTCGATAACTCCGTCAGGCACAAGCTGGCGCGGTTGATTGAATCTTCCGGGGCGACCGCGGACTTATCGGAAGGGATGCGGGTGGCCCTGAAGGTCAATACGGCCGAGGAAGGGTATGATTACGGTCTGCGCCCCGAATTTGTGCGAACCATCGCCGAGGCCGCCAATGCGGTCACGCAGACTCGCCCGGTGGTCTGTGACGGTTTGAAACTGATAGACTACTGGAAACAGACCCGCGGCAACAATTTCATGAAATTAACCAGCTCCCAAGGGTTTTCCAACGAAACCCTGGGCGGCCATTTCGTCATTAACGGCGGTTTCAGTGGCGACGAGGGCGATTTGTTTCCCTGCAACCTGTCCGATTCCGAACTGGGCGGGGTGGAAGTGGGCACGGCAGTTTGCCGCAGCGATGCCCTCTGGGTGCTCTCGCACGTCACCCTTCACCCCCTGGTGGGGCTGAACGGGGCTTTGATCAACGGCGGATTCGATTGTCTGGTCGGTCGCGCCCGCACCCGTTTGCTCAAATCCTTAAACCCTTACATCTTTAACGGACAAAAACCCCCCTTGCCGGACCTGCGTGCCTTCCAGCGCCGCGCCCTGGAAAGTCATCTGGGGGTCAAGGCGGCAGTGGAAGGCAAAATATTTTTCATCAACTACCTTTGGGACGTGACGCCGCAGCCGGAATTTTACCCCTTCAGCCAGAACCCGGTGGTTGCAAACAAAGGCTTTCTGGCCTCAAACGATCCGGTCGCCATCGATCGTGCCAGCCTGGACATCATCCAGGAAGAGGGATATGTAGACGTGGCAACGGTCAGCGGGGTAGACGTTATGGCCGTGCTTCAGGAAGCCGAACACATGGGGATCGGCAGCCAAAACTATCACCTCAGACGCCTGTCATAATCGGTATCGCCGCCAAGGAGGATTCAATGGAGGAAGTGACCCGCAAGGAATTCAAAGAAAAACAGCAGCACCAGCTGGCCAAGGAAGGCGCCATCGCCGAAGCCTTACAGTATGTCAAATACAAGATCGCCATCCTCTCTGGCAAGGGTGGTGTCGGTAAAACCGCCACCACGGTGAATCTGGCGGCGGCTTTGCAAAAGGCCGGACTGAAAGTGGGCGTTTTCGATGCCGACCTGCACGGTCCCAGCGTACCGAAAATGTTTGGAATTAAAAAAGAGGCCAAGCTCAACGGCGCCTTCTGGCTCGATCCGGTTGTGACCGAACACGGTATCAAGGCGCTTTCGGTAGCCTTGTTCTGGCCCGGTGACATGACGCCGGTGATGTGGCGCGGTCAGGCCAAGAGCCGCACCATCCGACAACTGCTGTCCTCCGCCAAATGGGGCGGTCTGGATTTCCTGCTGGTGGACCTTCCACCGGGAACGGGCGACGAACCGATTGCCATTCTCAAATCAATCCCCGACTTGGATGGTGCGATTATCGTCACCACCCCCCAGGAAGTGGCCACCCTGGTGTGCTCCAAAGCCGTCAACGCCGCACAGACACTGAGCGCTAAGGTTCTTGGGCTCATTGAAAATATGAGCATGTATGTCTGCGGTGGTTGCGGGGACACGGTCTATCTCTTCGGCAGAGACAAGGGTAAACAGCTGGCCCGGATGATGGAAATTCCTTTTTTGGGCTCGATACCGATCGACCCGCTGTTTTCCGAGGCCGCCGACAGCGGCGTGCCGGTGGTGAACCTTCACCCGGACAGCATCACCGCCAAGGCCTTTACCATGATCGCCGACACCCTGCGGACCCAGCTGCCGCCAAAGGAGGTGCCCGAAGCGCCGCCGGAGGAAAGCCGCCCGTGTCCCGGTGCCGGCCATCACCACCATGAGCACGGCGATGGCTGCAATCATCCGCACCATCACCACCGACATTGATCGGTGGTAAACACGTCAGACAAACCCAAATCAAAACCATGAACAAAGGAGAGCTTATCGTGAGTGAAGAAAAGACTGGAACCCAACTCGTTCGAGAAATGTGTCAAACATTTCGTGAAGTGGCTGAAACGACTCAATTTAATGCTGTAAAGGAAAAACTGGTTTCTCTTGCAGACGACCTCGAACCACTTGATAAAAAACTCTATTTCAAGACCCAGAAGGGTACTGAAGACATGGAGGAACTAACAAAAGAATTTGCAGATATGCAAAGCAAGGTGGCTGCATGCCAGGAAGCGGGCGCAGCCCAAGCGTTTTGTGTTCCATTTTACGACAAATTGGAAAAAATTATCAAACATGTCAAAACCATGAAGGTCCGGATGACCCGAGGAGACCTCGATGGAGCTCAATCAAGCCGACCAGGAAATGATAAAGGATATCACTCGCCTGGGCGTTCGTACCGCTGTGCTCCTTAGGGGCGTGATGCTGCAAAAAGTCGGCCGTGAAACCTTGGAATGGGGCCTGACGGAACTGGCGGCCGGTGATCTGATGGGCAAATATATCGAACGCCTGGTCGATCGACCGGATTGGGTGCACCTGCTCAACCTCTTGCACCTGACTTACAGCCTGGAAGGGCAACTTGATTTTCAGATTCGCGAGTACGGACTCGATTCGCTGAAAGATGACCTGCAGGAGATCAACTTCAGTCTCCAGCAGATCGGCGAGAAATTTGACCTGGAAGCGTTGCGCGAGAAGGTCTGAAACAGTGCCATCGGTGCGGGCCGTTCCGCTACAGCACATTCAGCGGCCGGCCGACGCCAAGCGAGTGCCGTATCGTCGGACGTGGCGCCGCCTAAATGAGTGATGGAGATCCGCCATCTACGGCGAGGTAATCTGCGGGGACCATGATAATATTCCCCGCAAGCTTATGCACAGAAAGGAGAACGTGAATGAAACTGGAAGGCAAAGTGGCCATTGTTACCGGGGGAGCTCGGGGCAATGGTCTGGCCGCAGCACGCTGCATGGCCAAAGAGGGTGCCAATATTGCCATTGCCGATATCTGCGCCAATATGAAAACCATACCCTATGAGATGTCGACACCGGACACCATGACCAAAGCAGTCGCGGGCATCAAGGAACTGGGCCGCGACGCGATCGGTATCCAGTGCGACGTTCGTAAAGCCGCCGATGTTGAAGCCATGGTCAATAAGGTCGTCGAAAAATTTGGAAAAATCGACATCCTGGTGAACAACGCCGGCAATACCTCTATGGTGGCCATCGCGGAGATGGAGGAAGAGGTGTGGGATGAGGTCATCGACACCCACCTGAAAGGCATGTACCTGTGCTGCCACTATGTGCTGCCCCATATGATTGGCCAACACAGCGGGAAGGTGGTCAGTATCTCATCCGTGGGCGGTCAGCGCGGGTTCGGCATGGGCGGCCACTATTGTGCCGCGAAACACGGCATCATCGGGCTGAACAAATCCATCGCCATGGAAGTGGCCGATCACAATATCAACGCCAACGTGGTCTGTCCGGGTACCGTGTGGACCCCCATGATGAAAGGCATCGCCGAAAGCTTCGGCATGGATGATGAAGAGGGCAAGGAACAGTTTTTTGCCGGTCACATGCTGAAAGAACGCGAACTCACCTCCGATGATATCGGCAGGGCCGTGCTGTGGCTGTGCTCCGAT
>JARFQH010000390.1 GCA_029287875.1 Desulfobacteraceae bacterium
AATGAGCAGACGGATCATGTCGGCATCCAGGCTGACTTCCTTGCCGTCCAGTCGAGTGACCTTGCGATAGCGGTTATTCAATTGATCCTGTGGAGAAATGCCCATCGGATTCGCCTTGCCTTTCGGCCCGGCCGTGCACGAGCCGTTAAAAAATAAAAATGTTCAACAATTTAAGATACTAACATACCATAAACCGTCTTTTTAGTCAAGAAAAGCGCATCAGCGCAGTATCTTGTCGGGTAACCGTTCACAGGGTTGCAAAATCCGATGCGCTTCAAACCACTTATTTGTAAGCGTTCACAGGGTGCCGCAGATGCAAGGCGTCGGGCGCGCAGGCGTACTTTTGTACTTCAAGTGCCCGACAACAAAGCAGATGCGGTGCGCTGTGAACGCTTACATTTGATATGCTCCAGTATGTTCAAAAAGGGTGCTTTACCCGCCTGGAGCGCGCTTTTAGCTGCGCGCAAACCGAAGGCGATTAGCGGCGCATCTCTTCTCACGCCGAGGCGAGAGCTTTCATCTCAGTTACTATATCGGAACGGGGGCACCGAGACTTGAGCACTAATTTGATTTGATGAATGGAATCGGGATAAAAAGAAGGAAGGATTGGTGGAAAAGGTGACCGTGTGTTCTACTTCTTTTCGAGCTGTTCTTTCAGCTTTTTTTCTACGTCGGCAAAAAGGCTTTTCTTTTTCTCGGCCTGCGCCGCCTTCAGTGACTCGATCTTCTGGGCAAAGCCCTTTTTACTATCCTGGAATTTTCTGATTTCTTCTTCCAGGCTGCTCCCTTTTTCCTTACGGGGGATTTCCTCTATCTTCAAGTGATCTTTAATGAAAAGACGGGTACCGAAAGCACCGTCCACCCGTTCGATGATACCGTCTTCGAGCAGTTTCTTGCAGATGAAGTTCCCCTGTTCCAGGGACAGCCCGATTAACCCGCAGACGTCTTCCACGGAAGCGCGGCCGGCTTGGCGATGATCACACACCCGGATAGCGGCGATAAAGAGATGGGCGCTGCTGTAAAGATTGTCCAGTTCCATGGTATCTGGTAAATGCGACCGACGACGTCCTCGGGCCGAATTCGTGTCGATCCGTCAATAGCTGTTTTCAACTGAATATCAATGACAAATTCACTTGTGTATGGCCAAATGCTTGACATTGCAGCGTGGTGAGAGTAACATCCCCGATTTATTTGTCAAGCTGGAAGTTCGCAGATCGGATGAGCCGCCTGCAAACCACCACCGCGCGGACGGACGCCCGCCGTTTACGATCGCCGCGGGTCATCATCATCACCGGTCATTAACGGCTCACTCAAAAATAGCTTAGTGCCATCTGCGGTTTCATCAAAGGGCACTGATAAGTTTCCGATCCAGCCGCGTTGCGAAAACTCGGAATATTTAGATATTCCTGTGTTTTCGCCACTTGTCCATCGGGAGCCTCAACGCCCAACATTGCGAACCTATTTTTTCGTGAATCCCAAAGGGGGGGCGCATGACAGAAATTATCGATGTAAACGCAAGGGAAATACTGGATTCAAGAGGCAACCCCACGGTCGAAGTGGATGTTTTCCTGGCCGGCGGAGCCGTGGGTCGTGCCGCAGTGCCCTCCGGGGCTTCCACCGGTAAACGCGAAGCCCTCGAACTGCGGGACAAGCGTTCCAAGCGCTACGGTGGAAAAGGTGTTCGGAAAGCCGTAGACAATGTCATGAAAGAAATTGCCCCTACCATAATGGGCCTGGATGCTGCTGACCAAAGATTCCTCGATTCCCACATGATCGCCTTAGACGGTACGGCCAATAAGTCCAAGCTCGGTGCCAACGCTATTCTCGGCGTTTCGATGGCCGCCGCCAGAGCGGCCGCCAATGCTTTCAACTTGCCGCTATACCGTTACATCGGCGGAATAAACGCCCGCACCTTACCGATACCGATGATGAACATCATCAACGGCGGCGCTCACGCGGGTAACAATCTCGATATTCAGGAATTCATGGTTCTGCCCAGTGGTGCGAAGAGTTTTTCCGAGGCACTGCAGATGGGTGCCGAAACTTTTCACGCCCTTAAAGGGCTGCTCAAAAAAGCAGGTCTCAATACGGCCGTCGGCGACGAAGGCGGTATTGCACCGGATCTGAGCGCCAATGAAGAGGCGATTAAGTTGATCATAAAGGCGGTCGAGGCTGCCGGATACACCCCCGGCAAAGACATCGGCATCGCCTTGGATGCAGCGGTCAGCGAATTTTACAGAAATGGAAAGTATGTTCTGGCTTCCGAAAAGAAAAGCCTTTCGGCGACCGAAATGATCGATTACTACGAAGACCTGATCAATCGCTACCCTATCCTGTCCATCGAAGACGGTCTGGCTGAACAGGACTGGAAGGGATGGCGTTTGATGACCGACCGGCTGGAAGGAGCCATCCAAATCGTAGGTGATGACATATTCGTGACCAATCCCGCAATTTTGAGCAAGGGGATTGCAGAGGGCATTGCGAACTCGGTTCTGATCAAGCTGAATCAGATCGGCACGCTGTCTGAAACCCTCGATGCGATCGCGATGGCTGAAAATGCGGGCTACACCACTGTCATTTCTCACCGCTCGGGCGAGACCGAGGATTCTTTCATTGCCGATCTGGCGGTGGGGATCAACGCCGGGCAGATCAAGACCGGATCGTTGTCGCGCAGCGACCGGATCGCGAAATACAATCAGTTGATCCGGATCGAACAGGAGCTGGGAGCCGGCGCTAAATTCGCGGATGAAATCTTTTAGCCCCAAACGAGTGTCGTGTCATTTTTGAAGTATCTCGACTGCCTTGAGCGACGCAATTGAATGCATATAAGGTTCCCGGTTCAAGGTTTAACGTTCAGGGTTCAAGGTTGAAGGGTTCTGGGTTCGGTGTTCAGGATTCAGCACTACCTTTGGCCGCAAGATTCCAGTTTGATCGAAGAGGAAACGTTTAAGTTTCGGTAAAAAATTCCAAATCGCAAAAAAACACCGGACATCGGGGACACCATGATGCGCCGATACGCCCAAATCCTATTTTCGATTCTGACATTAATGTTGCCTTTCGGTCCCTTCCTGACGGCGCCCCCAACTCACGCCTATGTCCTCCACGGATATCACCTGCTGGATTTGATGCGACGCGAAATGGGCACCGCCCGCAGCCTGGAGGTCATTCAGAAGTTGACCATCCAGGAAAGCGTCTTGCCGACCGAGGCGGTGGCGGTTCAGGAGACAGTCAGTTACCGTTTTCCGGTCGCCTTTCGTTCGGAATTCGCTTCCGCCGCCGGCGAACACATCCAGATCTTTTCCAACGGGCGGGCCTTGACGATTGTCGACGGGCGCATCGTTTCCGACACGGAAAGCGAGCTCGACCATTACAAGGACATTTTTCTCTTCAATACGCGTGAGTTGCTGATAAACCGTCTATCACAGCTCGGAGTGGCAGCGGACGTCTCCAGTGTCGGAAGGTTTCAGGGGCGGATCGCATACGTGCTGGGGGCGCAGTATCCGGATGAAACGGTGCCCCAATTGTGGTTGGACAAAGAGACCTTCAGGCCGATGCGCTGGTTGCTGAAGCCGGCTTCGGCGGGGAATCTGAGCGAGGCCATAGAGGTCCGGTACGGTGACTGGCGCAAGCTGTCGTCAATCTGGTATCCTGAACGGATCGAGTTCTATCAGGGTGATCGGCTCTTGCGTCGGATGCAGGTGCAGAGGACCCGGGTCAATCCGGAATTCTCCAACCGGCTTTTTGACGTGGCCTATTGGAAGTCGATCTATCCCTATGCCGCCGCACCCCCGCCGGCACAGGGTGAATCCGGCGATAAAAATGACATCCAACGCACGATCGATCGGTTTCGCAAGTTATTTGAATAATGGTGTAAGAGAGGAATGACATGGCAAAGGCGACCAAATTTATTTTCGTGACCGGCGGCGTTTTGTCGTCACTCGGTAAAGGGTTGGCATCGGCCGCTATCGGGGCCTTGCTCGAAAGTCGCGGGCTGAG
>JARFQH010000026.1 GCA_029287875.1 Desulfobacteraceae bacterium
GATTGCCATGGTCACCGCATCGCGGTTTTTGCGCAGGTAATCCAACAGGGCCTCATGCCAGTCGCCGCCGTGACGGTAGGCAGCCAGTGCGGCGGCAAAACCCATGGCGTTGACCATCGGCACGATCCCGGCCATCGCGGATTTAAACCGCCGTCGGAGGTGCGCATTCGATATCACGGCAAAGGAGCAGCCCAGCCCCGGAATATTGTAGGTTTTGCTCGGTGCCATCAGGGTGATGGTGCGGTCGGCGATTTCG
The DNA here is from genome assembly GCA_029287875.1 of Desulfobacteraceae bacterium. Taxonomy (GTDB): domain Bacteria; phylum Desulfobacterota; class Desulfobacteria; order Desulfobacterales; family SG8-13; genus JARFQH01. The sequence goes on from JARFQH010000026.1 coordinate 257, forward strand.
GGAGCAAGCGTGGCAAAGGGAACGTGGCGCTTGTCGGGTTCCAGGATCAATTCGCAGTGAATCTCGTCGGAACACACCACGATGTCGTGTTTTTCACAGATCGCGGCCAGATCCGTCAGCTCATTCCGGCCGAACACCCGTCCCACGGGATTGTGAGGGTGACAGAGAATGTAGAGCCGGGTGTCGGGCGTAACGGCTCTTTGGATCCGGTCGAAATCCATCTGCCAGTATACGTCGGACCGGTGGCCGTCTGTATCGGCTTCATCGGTTCCTTGCCCATCCGAGCAGGTTAGCGGCACGGTCGTCAGTAAGCGTCCGGAATATCCGGGGGCTTTGAGAAAGGGAGGATAGACGGGAACAGCGGTCAAAACCCGGTCGTACTCGTTCCCCACCGCCCGGCAAGCAACGTTCAGACCGGTGACGAGTCCGGGCAGCCAGACGAGCCATTCTTCTTCGATCACCCAGTCGTACTTTTCCTTCAGCTGAGATTGAACTTCACGAACCAGGTCCTGCGGCACGGCTGTGTAACCGAATACGCCATGGTCGGCGCGTTCATGGAGTGCCGCGATTACGGCCGGCGGCGAGCGAAAGTCCATGTCCGCCACCCACATGGGGATGATGTCCCGCTCTTTGTACTTGTCCCACTTCATGCTGGCGGTTTTGCGGCGGTCAACCGGGTTGTCGAACTCAAAATCGGCGTTTTGTCTCACGGTCTCATCTCATTGCTAGTTTCCGTCCATAAATGGCCCTTTTCCGCAATTTCGGCGTCAATCGGCGGAATCGCTTGTGCGACATACATAAGTATGCCTCCGCGCAATTTCTTGATTTCCTTGAACTTGCGAAAAATGGCGATTTCTGGATCGGAAACGTATCAGTGCCCCTTATAATACCGCGGATGGCGGCATCGGCACGGTCCGGCTTAATCGACTGATTCGGGCCTGCAAGCGGCATGTTCACCCGGGCCACGGGAGCCTCCTTTTTTTTCACCATGCCGCGCCGCTCCGGTTTTGTTCGGCCGGGTTGAAAACGAATTTTCCGTCGAATATGTCCGGGTCTGTAAAATGCGCCCGTCCGATCATTTTGACGGCATGATGGTTGCGCTGGCGCATGTAGCCGATGTCGTGGATTCCAACGGAAAAAAAGATGTAGGGTTCGATGCGGGTGGAATTTTTCATGATTCCTGCGGCTGTGAAAACACTTGCGTATGATCCGTCCGCACGCGGCAGTGCTTCCAGGCGATCGTAAGGTATCAGCCGGTAGATCGCCGCATCGGCAGGGGCTTCTGACGCGTACAGGTGTTCGACCTGGTGCCAGCCCGAGTTCACGCGCAGGGTCAGCGGTTTGTCGGGGTAGTCCGGCGGCAGCCATACCGGTACGAAAGGATAGAGTCCGTCGCTGCTCGAAACGATCTTATCCACCCTTTCCTTGGGCGGTGCATAAAAATGGTAACAGCCGCAGTTGTTCATTATATCCGCCATCACCGGCTGCCCGTTCCGATCCAAGCTGATCCGCAGCGTGAGGCCGTCAAGGGGACCCTTTTCATAAGAAGGCGTCTTCTCGCCGCTTCTCTCGGAGTACCAGAGCGTATAGTTGATCTGCAGCACCGGTATCTGCCTGATAAAAGAGGTGGTGATGTAGTAGTAGATCACCGGTCGCCGCTGGTCGATGGCCACGGTCGTGTCGTTCCAGACGGCCTCGCCGAATCGATCGTAACCGGCAACGACATCCTGGATAATGACCGGTGCATAGGATCGGACCAGTGTCATGATGTCCGCATGATTCAGATCGGGCAGGCCGAAGGCATTCCGCCGCGCCGCGGTGAAAAGATGCGCCGGTTTCCCGCCCCCGCTGGTTCCGCCGCCCTCGGCCGCAAACGTCATCAAACGCCCCTCGACCGTCAGGTCCGTTATCGGCGACTGGTGCCATTTTCTGAACTTATTATAAGCGATCTTGGTGCCGATTGTGATGGGTATGGCGGCAATGGGGTAAAGACCGAAGACCCGCATGGATGTGGAATATTCTTCCGGGACGGCGACGGCGCCCCTTAAGGTCTCGAAAAAAACGGGCTGAATTCGGTCGTATTCAAACAGTTGCGCGGCCGCCGTAGACGTCCGGACCAGCAAGGATTCACGATCTGGGATTCCACCCGGTTTCGAGCTCAAATCGCTCAGGGTCTCGTTCGGAAGATTTTGAATTTCTTTCTTTCTGGCCTCGGAATCCAGCCGATACATCTCTTTGACCCAGAGTGTTTTCTGTTCGTCACCGACGAGGCGCTCTTTCATGGCTGCCAGAAAACGATTGGTGCGCAGGTAGGGGAAACCCGGCACTTTAAAACTCGACGCGTCCTGCACACCGG
>JARFQH010000095.1 GCA_029287875.1 Desulfobacteraceae bacterium
TTGCAAACTGCGGATTGACAATTATTATAAAAACGTTAGCATAAATCTGCAGGTTACCCTGAAGCCGAACAATGCCCGATGTGTTGCACCCAAAAGCTCATCAGACTTAATTGCTCGGTTCCAATACGATTTGCCGATGGATTCGCTTTTGCGCCTGTCGATCGAAACAAAACAAGTAAAGGAGGCAAACCAATGGAACAGCGCCAGTTGGGAAAACAGGGGTTGGTCGTATCCGCCATCGGCCTCGGCTGCATGGGAATGTCGGAGTTCTACGGAACCGCCGATGAAAAGGAGTCTGTCGCTACCATCCATCAGGCGCTCGATGCGGGGGTCAGCCTGCTCGATACCGCCGACATGTATGGACCATTCAAGAACGAAGAACTGGTCGCCAAAGCCATTCGCGGCCGGCGGGACACAGTTGTTCTGGCGACCAAATTTGGAATCGTGCGCACCGGTGACGCCTCCTTTCGCGGGGTCAACGGCCGACCGGCTTACGTGAAGTCAGCCTGTGACGCCTCGCTGCACCGCTTGGGTGTGGATCATATCGACCTGTACTATCAGCATCGAGTGGATCCCGACGTGCCCATCGAGGAGACCGTGGGAGCGATGGCGGAACTGGTGACGGCCGGCAAGGTGCGTTATCTCGGTCTTTCGGAAGCCGGACCGCAAACCATCCGGCGGGCGCACGCGGTCCACCCGATCAGCGCCCTGCAAACGGAGTACTCCTTGTGGAGCCGTGAACCTGAGGCCCAAATCCTGCCGGCCCTGCGGGAACTGGGAATTGGCCTGGTGCCATACAGCCCGCTGGGGCGTGGTTTTTTAACCGGACACTTCAAACGTTACGAGGATCTGGCCGCCGATGACTACCGTCGTCATTCGCCGCGGTTTCAGGGTGAAAACTTCGCGAAAAACCTGGAACTGGTCGAACGGGTTAAACAGATGGCGGCCGGCAAAGGGGTTACCGCCGGCCAACTGGCCCTTGCATGGGTGCTGGCGCAGGGGAAGGATATCGTACCGATTCCGGGAACGACGCGCCGCAGTCATTTGGAACAGAATATCGCCGCCGTCGATTTGAACATAACCCCAAGCGACCTGTCCGATATTGCGGCTGTCATGCCACCGGGAGCGGCCAGCGGGATGCGCTATCCAGAAGAGATGATGCGCATGGTCAACCTATAAGATCTAGTTGGTTTTTTTTAACAATTTACTTTTTAGCTGTCTTTGGATACGGTCGGCACAAGAGGTCCCTGAATACCAACACATTGGGCGGCCGCGAAAAGATACCGGAAAAAAAAGGAGCAGAATATGAGCGCTGAAAATCTTTTGGTTGAAATCGGCGAGGATTTCGTTGCGGCCATTACTCTCAACCGGCCCAAAGAGCTCAACACCTTCAACACCCATTTGGCGCGTGAACTCGTCGCCGCGTTGGAAGAACTGGATCAGCAAACCCGGGTGCGCGTGATTATCCTCAAGGGCGCAGGCAAAGCATTCTGTGCCGGCATCGATGTGACGGAATTTTTCGATAAAACCGCCATGGAATACCGGGCCTGGATCGGAAACATGGAAAAACCGCTGGTGACGATCAGCCGCATGCGAACCCCGGTGATTGCCCAGGTTCAGGGCGTGGCGGCCGCAAATGGAGCCGGCCTGGTAGCGGCCGCCGATCTGGCGGTCGCGGCGGACAATGCCCGCATCGGCTTGACTGCTATCAATGTCGGTTTGAACTGTGTCGGACCGGTCATTCCGGTGGCGCGATCGGTGGGCCGAAAGCGCGCGCTCGAAATGCTGTTTTTCGGCGAACTGCTCAAAGCTGGCGAAGCCCTGGAAATGGGGCTGGTGAACAAAGTGGTTCCGGCGGACGAGTTGGAAGCGGAGACCCGGCGGTGGGCGGCGCGATTGGCACAAAAGAGTCCGGTTGCCCTTCAGATTGCCAAAAAAGCATTCTACGCCTCGGCCGACATGGACTACACCCAGGCTTTCGAGTACATGAACGAAGCCTTTGCGCGCCTGTGCACCACAGAGGATGCAACCGAAGGTGTCAAGGCTTTTCTGGACAGACGCAACCCCGAGTGGAAAGAGAAGTAGAAGAGGCAGGTATGGTCATCGAAGACACCATCGACACAGTGACGTTCGATCACTCCGGTGAGTCTCTGCAGATGTCGTTTGCAGAAATCAGCGATGAGATCATCTCATTTCTGGACTACTACGGTGTACCGTCGCTCATGGACCGGTCTTTCTGTAACGTGATCGGAGATGGAGACGGCCAATCGAAATTTGTGCGACTGACGACGGCTTGCGGCTTCGACGGCGATCCCCGCGGTTTCTGCAGCGAACTCGTCCGGCAACTGACGCCGGCCAGCCGTCGCGACGGGACCCCGGTGCGCATCAACGGCGTGGATCTGCCGCAGCTGCTGCTCGTGGCGCTCCTCGAAAAGCTGCTTCCCGGCAACAAGTTCACCAGCGTCCGGACGGTGGCCCAATTGGAGAAGCTGAACGACATGGCCATTCCGGAGGCCGAACGGGATGATCTGCAAAAGGTGATCGACACCTATCCGGTGCGACTTTCGATGCACACCATCCGCCAGATGCGTGTTTCCCGGGCGGTGGCCTACCAGTATCTGCCTTTCGTCGAGGAGCTCGATCAGACCGGTCACACCAACACCTGGATAGGCCAGTTCCACCAGGGACTGCTGGAACAGATGTACCAGAACCGGGTCATCTTTCTGCTGAACATGAGCTGCCCGGTTTACTGCCGGTTCTGTTTTCGCAAGCACAAGGATTCACGCAACCAGGACAACCCCACCACCGCCGACGTCAACCTGGCCCTGGAACACGTGCGCCGGTCGCCCGGTATCAAAGAGGTGGTCATCACCGGCGGGGACCCTTTTCTGAACCGGGCCAACATGGCCTGCGCCATCGACGGTCTCAGCGACATTCCGCATGTCCAAACCCTGCGTCTGGCCACCCGGGCGGCGGCCTATTACCCGCACCTCTTTCTGGGGCACGACGGCGAGCTGCTCAACTACCTGAAAATGAAAAACCTCGAGCTGCAACAAAAAGAAAAGCGCCTGGAACTGGCCACCCATTTCATCCATCCCGACGAGATTTCGCCGGACAGCCTGGAAATCATAACCGAACTCGTCAAAAACGGCATTTCCGTCTATGTGCAAACGCCGTTTCTAAAAGATTGCAACGATCAAGGGCCGGAATTGGTCAGGCTCTTCAGCCTGCTGCGCGGGGCCGGGGCAGAGCTTCACTACATCTATATCCCCTGCAGCCCCATCCACGGCAACAACATCTACTGGACGCCGATATCGCAGGGGATTCATGCGGCCGTGTATTTGCGGGCCCACCTCTCCGACCGGGTCATCCCACGCATCTGCACCGCTACGCCGATCGGCAAAATGGACTGGCACACCAGCGGTTGGGCAGTGGAACAGGATCCGGACAGCGATCATTTCATCTGGATCCGGACACCCTACACGCCGGGTTATTTTAAGGCATTCGCACCGCTGGCCGAAAATCTGGACAACCTGCGGGTCAATTCCGAGGGGACCATCGACGTGCGCTACATGGCCCGTATCGGCGATCCAGACCTTTTCCTCGGGGCCCGCAGCCGCCCGTCGCAAAGAAAACGGGCGGCCATGACGGACACGGCGACGCTTGCCGGTCTGCAGGCCGAAGCCTTGACCGACCAAAGCAGCCCGCACGCCGTGGTGAAGTCCGGCGTTGACGCCCTGCGGCGGGTGCACGAAACCCGGGTCGAAATGGATACCGCGGCCGGCGGCGACGAGATGACTTACATCAAGGCCCACCAGGCGATCACCGATGTCGTCATCACCTCGGAGAAAGATGCTGTCGATGAGCTGTTTCGCATCACCGCTCTCGTGCGTCGACTGCAGGATATTCCGCACGTCAATGCCGTGCGGCTGCGCAGTCTGAAGTTCAATTACATGCCCGAGCGCTACACGAAAACCGTGGTGACCCGTCTGGGCGACCTCAGCCGATTGTCCGTCGTCAACCCGCTGCGGCTCGAAATCGAGACCCAGTTCCTGCATTACAAAGAAATCCAACCGACCCACAAACACATTGCCGCCGCCCTGCGAAACCGGGGCATCAGCGTCTATGCCAACATGCCCCTGCTGACCGGGGTCAACGACACCCCCGACGAGGTCAATCGGACCGCTTACGGTTTGAGGCAGTGCGGCATCGAGTTTCACCATCTTTTCGTGGCCGGGACGCCGCTGCAACAGCGTTGTAACGGCGCCTGCCCTCTGGATGTGGCCGACGTGATCGACATTGCCGCCCGCGTACGTCGGGACGGCAGCGGTCGGGAAATTCCGCGCTACATCATTCGCACACGGCTGGGTGAAGTGGACTTCGGGCTGACGTCTAAATTGATGGTGGAGGACGGAAAGATTCGCATTCGGCTGACACCTTACGATCTGGCGTATTTCCGGGGGATGGATCCAGGTTTCGACTGGCCGGAAGGGGTGACGGTGGACGGAGACGGTCGGCCGACCGTAGCGGTCGAAGGCCTGACGTCTTCCGACGGTTTCCTCGTGTTCGGTGCGCACGCAAGCTGATCGTCACTGCGAGCCCTTAGAGTAGAAATCCTTCCGGGAAGGGATCGGAGGGATCGATGACAAATTCCTGCAGGCCGGTAATGTGGGCGGTGCTTTGTATGTCGACTTCGACCGCCCGGTGTTCACCGACCCGGGTTTCGGCGACGATACGGGCGTCAAAGGTCGTGCCCAGGGGACCGGCATTGACGAATGTCTGGTTGACCTTCAAGAGACCGCGGTGGTGCAGCAGGGTCAACTTGGCCGCCGTGCCGGTGCCGCAGGGGGAACGGTCCATGTGGGCCTCGCCGTAAATGACAACCGAGCGACCCCGCCGCCGCGCGTGATCGGCGGGGTCGTAGAACTCGACCACATCCACCTTTCGGACTTCCGGTCGCAGCGGGTGCCGGACCACGAGCCGGCGATTGGCGGATTCAATGACGCGCATGCCCAGCTGCGTCAATTCGGCCGCATGGGCTGCTTCCAACGGCAGCCCGATCTGATCGGCCGAGACCATCACGAAAAATCCTCCGACGCAGACCGTGTCAACCGTTAGACGCCCGTGACCGGGCACATCGAGCAGTTGATCCGTGCGGTAAACAAACGAAGGGACGGTTCGAACGGCCACGGCCGCGGGACGACCGTTCGACATCGTTACGCGGGTTTCCATGGGGCCCGAGGGCGTATCGACGGTGATGCGTTCTGCGGGATCGGTTATCTCGATCAGGCCGGCCTCGATGAGAGTTGCCACTGCGCCGATGGTGGCATGGCCGCAAAGGAAGGGGTAGCGACGGGCGTCCATGTAGATCAATCCGAAGCGCGACCGGGGTGAGACGGCTTCGGTCAGCAGGGCCGCTAAAATGTCGCGATGACCCCGTGGCTCGCGGGTCAATGCCAACCTGACGTGATCGAGGTTGCGCTGGAAGTAGGCCAACTTTTCGGTTATTGTACCGCCCGGGATCGGATCGAGCCCGCCCACGATCAACCGGGTCGATTCACCGGCCGTGTGGGAATCGATGGTCTTGATTCGGACCGGAAATTTTCGGGCCAGAGCGCCGGTAATTTGTTCAACGTTCGACATGGTCACACGGATTCGTTGGTCTTGAGATTATTATCGA
>JARFQH010000125.1 GCA_029287875.1 Desulfobacteraceae bacterium
AACGAGACCGCGCGTGGCGCAGTTTAAAAGGGTTTTCAGGCTGCCCGGCGGCAGGTTGACGCACCTTCTGGGGACGGCGCCAAAAAAATCCATGGTCATCTTCAGCTCCTTTTCATTTTGATTCAAAGATGTAATGGGCACCGCGTAACGTTCAGGGCTTATCCGCATGACGCCGATGGATTCAAAACCGAATCAACTTTTCCGCAACGTTCGATTGCCCGAATTCGACGCTGCGAGTGTTTCCGGCGCAGCTGGAACGGCCCCGACCACATCGCGCACGGCGCGGAAACCGAGTCTTTCTCGCAGGGCCCAGACCAATAGACCCAAGCCGATATGAAGCCAATAGTCGATGAAGCGGTTGACGACCGTTATTGACATGGCCAGGGGCGAGGCGACACCGACCACTCGAAGGCAGCTGAAAAGAGTGATATCCACGACCCCTGCGCCGGACGGCGTCAGCGGGAACCCGGATGCCAGGAGCGGTATCATGGTCAAAAAAACGGCCTCCATACCGCTGAGCATCTTGCCGAAGCCCAACACGAGGAAAAATATCCACAGCGTCTCCAGAACCCAAATCGCCAACGTGAGACCGGCTATGGGAATGACTTCACGCGGCTGGGGCCACATGCCGGCTTGAAAGGCGCGAATGATACTCCGAATCTTTTCCGGCAGCCAACCGGGCAGCGATTTTTTCATAAAGAAAAAGAACAGGATAATCGCGGTGGCCGCCACGGCAATGATGCCGCCGCCGATCAGGGCATACAAGACGGCTCGGGGCAATTTGGCTGAAAACAGCAACCAAGAGGCCGACAGGGCCAGCACCAGCAAGACCCAGGCGTCGACCATGCGTAGAAAAACCAGCGAACCCATGGCGGCCGAACGCCGTATCCCGCAGTTTATGCGGGCCAAATGGGCTCCATAGACGTCCCCCAGCTTCGCCGGGACCACATTGTCCACGGCGTTGTAAAAAAAGAGCAGCAGACCGAATTTGCCTTTGCCGCATCTCGCCGCCAGGTGGGTCAAACAGCGTCCCCAGCGGGCGCCCCTCAGCGGGTAAGTGGCATAGTGGGCGAGCGCCCCGAGGACTAGAAGCGTCACGTTCGATTGTGACACTTCGCGCCAGACCTGGGCCAAATCGAGTCGTGTGGCCAGGAAGGCGAATATGGCAATGGTTATAGCAAGGCTCAGGATGGTGTGCCAGCCCCAAAGTGAAGGCGGCAGATCCCCGTTTTGGGCGGGGTTTCTGCCGACGGTTGGTGTCTTTTCGGGTTGATGGCTGTTCACGTGATCCGTCCCGGCGGGATGGTTTTGAGCCCTCCTTTCATATCGATTCGAGAGATGGGTTCTGCGGCATCGAATCAGAGAGCTTTAGTATTTGATATCAATAGTTTGTCACCTTCTTGGTCCCAGACGTGCGCTGTCGGGAGGTAACTCTCGAGGACGTCAAAATATCTTTTTTTTATGACACAAAAAACCCTTTCATCCGAGGCGAGAAAATCCGTTATTTCCTGTGGTCTCCGGAGAATCGAGGCCTTCCTGTCGGTATAGAACAGGGCCGTATCCTGAAACCCGTGAACGAAGGTCATCTTTTCACCTTGGGGAAGCAGGGTGTCGAGTTTTTCTGCCAGGCCCTTTGTCGACCGATAGGGGTTGATATACGGCACAATCAGCAGGATGAACAATAAAAGACCCACAACGACCATGCCCGTTATGGCGATAAAGGCGGATTTGTCACGCCGGATGATCAAAAAGAAAAAAATAAGTCCGGTCAATACAACCATGGTTAAACCCAGGATGTTGATAGACGCCGGGGGGATTCCGTATCTTGGCGTCAGTTTGTCAAGCGGATTTACGAGCATATACACCACTGCGGACAAGGCGGCCGCCAAAAGGAGACCAATGGGATACAGGATTCCCCTTCGAGCGCCCGCTTGCGAAGGCGCAACCCAAAGATCACGCCACAGGGCGGCCGTTAGCAGAGAAACCGCCGGAAACAGGGGCAGGATGTAAGTGGAAAGCTTCGAGCTGGCGGCGGAAAAGAAGAGAAAGACGGCGCCGAACCACAGCAACAGGTACAGCGTTGCGTCCTCTGTTTTGCCGAAACTCCGGCGCAGGGCGCGAAAAAGGGCAGCAGGTAAAAAGAGGGACCACGGAAAAAATCCGCCCACGAGTATGGGAAAATAATAATAAAAGGGACGGGGATGGCGCGACTCTCCGGAAAAAAAGTAGGCCAGATTCTGTTGGATGAAAAAGTAGCCGGCGTAATCTTGATTTTTCAGCATGATCAGCACGTACCAGGGGGCGGCGACCGCCAAAAATATCAGAATGCCCCACCCGAGTTGCATGTTCCCGACGATGTTCAGGCGGCGTTTGATCACGAGAAAAAGGAAGATGATCAAGCCGGGCAGCAGCACCCCGATGGGTCCCTTGGCCAAAGCGGCAAAACCGAGGGACGCATAAAAAAAAAGCCATACCGATTTTCGAAGTAAGGTGTCTGAAAATCCATGGAAAAAAAGGTACAGTGCGAGCGTGATGAAAAATGTCAGGGCGATGTCGTGAACCACGACCCGTGAAAGGATGATAAATTCCACTCCGGTTGCCAGTATCACGCCACCCAGAAATCCGACCGTGGGGTTGAACATGCGCCTTCCGAGGAAATAGGTGACCAGCACGCTTCCAGTTCCGAGAACGGCCGCCGGCAGCCGGGCGGCAAATTCGGTGAAACCGAATACAAGGAATGATATCGCCACCAGCCAGTTGAAGAGGACCGGTTTGTCGTAGAAATTCTCGCCATTCAGCTGGGGGGTTATCCAGTCACCGCTCAGGATCATATCCTTGGATGTGGCCGCGTGCATACCTTCGTCGACATCCCACAAGGGCCGGTTGCCCAAGAAAAGAAAAAACAGGACGAAGCAGAGAAGGACCAGAGTCGCAAGATAAACCATCTCATGCTGCCGGCTGTTTCCTATGGCCTCTTCCCGCGTGCCGAGACCTTGACCGGTTGACGTGCCCGGAGCCACGGGACGCGTCGATATGGGTATAAAATTTTTCACTGTTCGGAAGCGTCCGATCCATCCGGTGCCGCTTCCAATTCATAGGCGACCAGGGTCGATTTGGCCGAGGTCAGAATGATATCGCCCGCCTTGATGACCAGGGAGGCCAGAAGTTCGTCGCTGCCGTCGTTGTCGATATCGGCGATCTGAATGTCGCTGATGAAGCGCTTCATCTTGCGGGTGCTCCAGTCGGTGCCCAGAGAGACTGTGTCCCAGGACAAAGCCTCGATATTCGCTTCGGTGAAATCCCGCCGGTTCCACCGCATGTTCATGGCCTCGTGGTTATTGACGGCGATGACCTGGCTCTTGCCGGTGTCTTGCAGTCGGTTTCGGACCAGGATCCGCATGGGCAGGTAAATCGGGTTTTCCTCCTGCCCTTTGTCGGTTTTTTGGCCGGCGTAGTATTGGACACTGCCGCCATACCTGTCGTTGCTCTTATAAAGGACCTCTCCGACGGGCGTGACGATCGCGATGTTGTTGCCGCTGTTGTAAGCCACGAGGGTTTCCGAACCGTCGTTCAACACGTCACCAAGGGCAACCCCCAGGACGTTAATTCCCGACGGCGTTTTGACCTCGCTTTGCGGCATGTAGGCCCTGCCGTCCCATTGCATTTCGAAAATGTCGCCTTTGAAAGGGCTCCACATCCGGCTCTGCTGCCCGAGCAGAACCTTGCCGCGCACCGGGGTATCGGTCACGCGAAAAAACCAGGGTTCATCCTTTGCGATGACCGCATAGTCCGTGCCATCGTATTCTTCGACAAAGGAGGTGACGGCATTCTTGTAGCGATTCAAGGCTGTGACGAAAATTTCGGCCCGGCCGTTGCCGTTGATATCGGCGACATCGACGGCAATATTGTAGCGGTCTTCGACCTTTTTAAGGCGTTGAATCTGGACCAAGCTGTTGTTTTGAAAGCGGTAAATGTAAATGTCATCAGGGCTCACGACGACGGTTTCCATGAGGCCGTCACCATCCACGTCGCCGACCGCCACCCCGGCTATGTAATATTTGTAGTTGGGGCTCTTCCAGAAATTGGCCGACTGCAGGAGCTGATCTTTTCGCACGATGAAAGGTGACACCCGGGCATCGCCGCCGACAACGGCACCGCCCTGCAACAGCTTTTCCGGATGGGCGCGGGAATCCGGTTGGGACCCGGTCCGGGGCGCAGCCGGCACCGCAGCCGGCGCGGCGGCTTGCGCCTGGCGGTCGAACACCTTGGTGTTGATCTCGGTCGCAAACCGGTTGATTTCGGGAATGACGCCGCTCATGTCCGAACTCTGGCTGAAGACGGTCACCGGGGGCTGCGTGCCGGTCACATCGAGCATTTTGGCATCGATGCTGAGGCTGTCGCCGAACACTGTCAGGCTGCCGTAGAGAACATAGTCGGCCTTGAGCTTTCCGCCGATCCTGCGGGCGGCGGCCTCATCTATCGGACCGGTTCCCGCCGGACCGGCCTCCTCTGCCACCGCTTTTTCAACCTCGGTCCGGCTCAGGACCTGCACCTTGTCGGGATCCGACAGGCGGCTGGACAGCATGTCGTAGATGCCGTTTCTCAAATAGGAAAGGTCCTTTTCGGCATTCATCTTAAACGGCAGCACGGCCACCCGTTGCGGTTCGGCGGCCATCGTCTGTGCCGGCCAAGCGGCGCTGCAGAACAGAAGGATTCCTAATATAAGGATTCGGTGTATCAGCAAGGGTTTTTTCAACAATTACCTCCCCAATAGGGTTATTTAGGGGGATTTTTAAATAGTGGCAAGAACCCCCCCCTGGCCCCCCTTTTTTAAAAGGGGGGAATTATAAGCCTTAAATTGTGGTACATTGCCTTGTTCTTCAAATGTTGCTTGTGTCGTAGCATGAAGCTCTTAAATCCCCCCAGCCCCCTTTTCCAAAGGGGGAGCCTCAGTGGAAATCCCCATTTAGGAGGAAACGCGGGAGTAAGCCCTTTTTAAAAGAAGTGACGCAGTAACAATCCTTCATTAAAGGAGAAACTCGTTGGTGTTTTTCTGTATAACACATTGGACTCACATGAAAATAGGGAACAACCTGCTTCCCCTTTGAAAAAGGGGGATTGAGGGGTATTTTTTCGGTCAAAATTAACATTATCGATTCCTGTCCTCGATAAATTCTTCCAGCCTCATAGCCGCTTCAGGAAATGAATTTAAAATTCTCTTATCCATCGTGATCAACGGAATGCGCAATTCACGAGCAAGCGCGACGAATTCGCAATCATAGGCGGAGCAGTCGCTCTGTACGACCAATCGCAGGACACTCGCCGACGTCAATGAATACTCGTTTCCTTTCATTAGCCATTCCGCCTGCTCCACTATTTTCAACGCATCATGAAATTGCAATAACCCTTTCCGAAAACAGGCTGTCAGGACATTTCGGAATTCACTCCGCCACAAGAAGGGCGCCACCCAATGATGATCTTTCTGAAAGGCTTTTTCCGATAGTGCCGTGAACTCTCCTTCGATGAAGAGGTAGCTAATGATGTTGGTGTCTACCGCGATCAAGGTCTGCCTTCGTTTTTGGCTTTGTTAATAAAACGATCCGTCAATTCGATTCGATTGGTCTTTTCTCTCAGTTTTTTGACTGTGACAAGAAAATCCTCAGGATCTATTTTCTTTGATCGCAAGGCATTCTCGATAAGCGCTATGACTTCATTGTTGATGCTGCGACGGTGTTCGGCGGCGTTTTGTTTGATCAATTCATATAAATCATGCGGAATGTTTTTTACGGTTATCGTGGTCGGCATGCTATCTCCCAAAGTGGTTCCATAACGGTTTTAATTTGGAATATTTTTTATACCGTGTCAAGGTTTATCCGGGTAGTGAACCGAACTAAGTACCGAGCTTTGATTTCAACACTTCATTCACCACCTGGGGATTGGCCTTGCCCTTGGTTTCCCGCATCACCTGGCCCACGAAAAAGCCGAGCAGTTTGGTTTTGCCGGCCCTGTAAGCCTTCACTTCGGCTGCGTTTCCGGCCATGACCTTGGCGACGGCGGTCTCGATTTGGCTGGCGTCGCTGACCTGAACAAGCCCCCGCTCCTTGACGATGCGATCGGGTGTGTGACCGCTCACGGCCATCTCGTCAAAGACGATTTTGGCGATCTTACCGCTGATAACGCCCTCTTCGATCAACTGCAGCAGGCGGCCCAGGTTTTCAGGTGAGACCGGTGACGCGT
>JARFQH010000132.1 GCA_029287875.1 Desulfobacteraceae bacterium
TTTTCGGTATGGCGGCTGCCCGGAAAAGCAGTATCGTTCCCAAACCGCTGCAGGTTCTGGGAGAGCTTTTCGTCGAGCAATTCTATAAACTGACGGAAGATGCTCTCGACAAGGAAAAAGCCAGATTTTACGCCCCGCTCATTTGCGCGCTCTTCATGTTCCTGTTGCTTTCAAACTGGCTGGGAATTATCCCGCATCTGGAAGAGCCGACCAAAGACCTGAATACGCCGTTGAGCCTCGGTCTCATGGGATTCGCTCTCGCCCACCATGCCGCCATCAAGTCAAAGGGGTTCAAAGCCTACATAACGGAGTATTTTCAGCCCATTTTTTTCATGATGCCGTTGAACGTCATCGGCGAGCTGGCAAAAATAATTTCCATTTCTTTCCGGCTTTTCGGCAACATCATGGGAGGCTCCATCATTATCCTGGTGGTGTCCTACCTTTGTTACAGCATCATTTTGCCGCCTTTTCTCAACGCGTTTTTCGGACTTTTCGTCGGAACGATTCAGGCTTTTGTGTTTACCATGCTCACAGTCGTCTATATCTCCGTACAGGTGAAGTAGGTATGCAACTCGACGTCCAGACAATCATAAAGTTAAGTGCATTTGTCGGAGGCGGCATCGCCATGGGGTTGGGTGCCATCGGCGCGGCGATTGGGGAGGGCTATACTGCCGCGCAAGCCAATTTAGCGGTATCCCGCAATCCTAAAATTTCCGATGACATCTTCAAAAATATGCTGGTGGGTCAGGCGGTGGCCGAATCAGCATCCATATTTGCCCTGGTGATTTCAATTTTACTGCTTTTTATGAATATCCCCAGTACAAGCCCCTTGAAAGCGGCCGCCTTATTCGGTGCCGGTCTGAGCATGGGCTTCGGCGCCATCGGTTCCGGCATCGGTTCCGGGTTGCCCGGCGGTCAGAGCTGTCTCGGTATATCACGACAACCGGCCGTCGCGACACGTTTAACCACCAACATGCTCATCGGTTCCGCAGTTTGCCAGACACCGGCGATCTTTTCCATGGTGGTCTCCCTGATGCTGATTTTCATGGATTTCAGTCGCGAGCCGGTTTCTCCGACGTGGGCGGCCCTCATCGGCGCCGGCTTCAGCACCGGACTGGCCGCAATTGGTTCGGGGTATGGGGGCGGCATGGCCGCTGGTGCAAGCTGTGCGGGAATCGCCCGGAATCCCGAATCGGTCGCCAACGTGACCACCACCATGTTGGTGGGCCAGGCGGTGGCCCAGACACCATCGATCTTCGGGTTGCTGGTCAGTTTCATCCTTCTGTTCAAGGCCTTTCCGGAATCTCAGGCCCTCGCCGCTGCGATGGCCCTTTTGTCGGCCGGTATCTGCACTGGATTCGGCGGCATCGGTCCCGGAATCGGCAACGGAATGGCCGCCGAAGGTGCGGTGAAGTGGGTTGCCAGGAATACAGCCTATGCCGGAGATCTCATGCGAACTATGCTGGTCGGGCAGGCGGTTTCTCAATCCACCGCAATTTACGCCATGGTGGTCAGCTTGGTGCTCATATTCGTGGTTTGAACCTATCCCGGGACGATTGTTTTATCATCAGCCGATAACCGTTGGGTCGACTCGGCAGCTTTTGTGCCGGGCATCATATTTTCAAACAAGCAGAAGTGAACCAGTTAGAATTAATGAGGAGGTAGGTATGGCAATCGAAGGTGTAGATATTGTCAAAGCGGCAGCATTCATCGGAGCAGGGTTAGCCATGGGACTCGGTGCTATCGGCCCGGGAGTCGGTGAGGGCATGACGGCTGCGAAAGCCTGTGAGGCCATCGGCAACAACCCGAAAGAAGCCGGTCTGTTGACCCGAACGATGCTCGTCGGACAGGCCGTAGCCGAATCGACCGGTATTTACTCGCTGGTCGTTGCATTGCTGCTTCTCTTTGTCGTCTAACCATAACGGTCGTGCCGGCGCCAGGGTCATTTTCTTGGCCGTTCAGTTGAACTCTTGTTTGCGGTTGCGGAACCCGCAACGCAAGGCGGATATAAATTACTATCTGCTTTGAATTGCGAGCCTGCCGCCATAGCACGGCAATTGATTGGCGGCACTGGAGTTTTTACTCACCGGACTCGTTTCATTACGACGAAGTCGATTACGTCAAAATTACTCGGACGGGTACCATGCAGATTATCAGCACCATCGCAATGATCAGCATCAATGAAACGCTCATCATCCAATTGATTTCTTTTCTGATTTTTCTCTTCATCATCAATCGGATCATGATCCAGCCTTTGCGCAGTGTCTCCCGGGAACGTGAGGCCCACATCCAGAAAATTGAATTGGATACAGTGGCGGCAGAGAAGAAAGTCGAACAGGTGGTGAAGCAGATCAAGAAGCAGGAAACCAAGGCTTTCGATACCGCCCACGAGATTCGAGAAAAAATCGAGAAATCCGGCAAACTCGAAGCCGACGAAATCATCCGCGTCACACTCCGGGAAGCAGAAAACCTATCGAAGGAGAATCACCGACAGGTTTCGGCAATGGTTGAAGAAGTCAGAAAGTCGGTCCGGAAAGAAGCCGAAACACTCGCGGTTGGCATGATGGAGAAATTGCTGGATCGGAGGCTTTCGTCATGAAATGCAAGCAAGACCATATCGGCCGAGCCGGCGTAATCATCTTGACGGCACTCTTTTTTCTTTCGGCCGGGGCAGTTGAAGTGCTCGCAGCCGAGGGCGGCGGCGGATGGCGGCCGACCTACGATATTATCATGAAATGGGTTAACTTCGGCTTCCTTGCATTCATATTTTTTAAGTTTGCTCGACGACCGCTGATGAACTTCCTTTCCGATAAAAAGAACGAAATTTCACTTCAAATCAAGAAGCTCGAAGACGAAAAAGATCGATTGCTTCAACGTGTGCGTGAAGCCGAGACGGAACTGGAAGAAAATGTAGTGCGCCTGGAGGAGCTGAAAGAACGAATTGTTCAGACGGGTGAGAGGCGCAAACTCGAAATCATCGAGGATGCCCGCCAGGAGAGTCGGATGATCATCGAGAGCGCGAAGCAGAAAATGGAAGGGCGGATCATCCAGGCGCGCAACCGCCTGAGAGCGGAGATGGTCGATGCCGCGACCGAATTGGCCCTGGAGAAACTGCCCGGTCTTCTGACCGAGAATGACAACCAAAAACTACTGGAGCAATTCATGGCCCACGCTATCGCAAAATAGCCCGTTCACTTTTTTCTTAACCCGGCCGCCCAACGGCCGGTTTTTTTTTCGCCGTGATGAGTGGCCATCCACGGCCTCATTTATGCAGGCCGACCTTCCCATTCACTTTGCTTTTGAGCCACTCGAGCCAGTGCTCGAAACCTTCCTCGGTCTTGGCGGAAATCTCGAAAATCGGCATGCCGGGGTGGACCTGGTGGATAAAGCCAATCGCCGCCTGACTGTCGTAGTCGAGGTAGGGCAGCAGATCAATCTTGTTGAGAAGTGCGGCATCGCATTCACGGAACATCAGGGGATATTTGGCCGGTTTGTCTTCACCTTCGGTTACGCTCAGCACCACCACGCGTGTATCTTCACCGATGTCGAATTCAGCCGGGCAGACCAGATTGCCGATATTTTCGACAATGAGCAGATCGACCGCATCGAGGTCGATGCCGTCGAGCGCTTTCTCGATCACATGAGCTGCCAGGTGGCAGTCACCACCGAATTCGTCGGTGTTGATCTGTACCACCGGCGCCCCGCTTACAGCCAGACGATCGGCATCATTCGTCGTACAGATGTCTCCCACGATGACGGCGCTGCGAATGTCCGGCATGACATGCGTCAGGGTTTTTTCGAGTACGGTCGTCTTCCCGGAACCGGGGCTGCTCATCATGTTCAAAACGAAAACGTTTTTCTCCTCAAACAGCTTGCGGTTCTGACGGGCCATGATGTCGTTGGCATCAAGAACCCTGCGAACGACTTTAATCTCACGGGTTCCGCTTTTACGGGTTTCAGTCCCGCCCGCCGTGTGCTTCTCGTGAACGTGCGGACGGCTGTGGGAATGGTCGTGGTGCAGTGCCCTAAACGTTTTAAAACCCGGCAACAATGAAGAGATCATTCGGAAAATTTTTCCTTTTCGGCAATTTCGATTGATTCGATATCCAGCTCGCGGCCCGACAACAGTTCGATACTGCCGCTGGTGCATTTTTTGCAGGTGAACACCGGGGCTTCGATGGTCCACTGATAACCGCAATCGTTGCAGTGGGCGACGACCGGTATTTCATCGATTTTCAGTTCAGCCCCCTCCAGTGGGGTGTCTTTAGCGGCAATCTCGAAGCAGAACCGCAGGCTACCCGACACGATGGCCGACAGCTTGCCGACTTTCAAGTTGACCCGTTCCACCCGGGCTAGCGCCATAGTTTTTGGAATCGACGCGGTTGCAATCTCGATAATCTGCATCGCAACCCCCATTTCATGCATCGAATGGTTTCTCC
>JARFQH010000141.1 GCA_029287875.1 Desulfobacteraceae bacterium
TTGTCGGCATCGAGAATGGCGACCAGCGCCACTTCGGGAATATCGAGGCCTTCGCGCAGCAGGTTGATGCCGATCAGCACCTCGAAAACCCCCAGCCTCAGGTCCCGGATGATGTCCATGCGTTCGAGGGTCGTGATGTCGGAATGGAGATAGCGCACCGGCAAGCATAGGTCGGTGTAATACTCGGTGAGATCTTCGGACATGCGTTTGGTCAAGGTGGTTACCAGGGTGCGGAAACCGAGTTTGCGGCAGCGTCGGATTTCTTCCAGCAGGTCATCCACCTGATTGACGGCGCTGCGGATTTCGATCGGTGGATCGACCAGACCCGTGGGACGAACGATCTGCTCGACCAGCGTGTCCTGGGCCTCCGAGCGCTCGTAGTCGGCCGGGGTTGCCGAGACGAAGACCACCTGGTTAAAGCGTTCATGGCACTCGTCGAATCTCAGGGGCCGGTTGTCGAGTGCCGATGGCAGACGAAAGCCGTATTCGACCAGCGTTTGCTTGCGCGACCGGTCGCCGCGGTACATGGCCCGCAGCTGGGGCACGGCGATGTGGCTCTCGTCGATGAACATCAGGTAGTCTTCCGGAAAATAGTCGAGCAGCGTCGGCGGCGGGTCGCCGGCCGCTCTTCCGGTTAGATGGCGCGAGTAATTTTCGATGCCGTTGCAGTACCCGAGTTCCTGGATCATCTCCAGGTCAAAGTTGGTCCGTTCTTCTATCCTCTGGGTCTCGATGAACCGTTTTTCCTCGCGGAAGAACGCGATCCGCTCCTTGAGTTCGGCAAGGATGGTCTCGATGGCGCGCTTGCGGGTGACTTTGGAGGTGACATAGTGGCTGGCCGGAAAGACGGTCGCCCGCTCCAACCGTTTGATAACAAGGCCGCGCAGCGCATCGATTTCGGTGATTTCCTCGATCCGGTCGCCGAAAAAATCGATGCGCAAAGCCCGATCTTCTTCGTAAGCGGGAAACAGCTCGACCCGATCGCCCCGGACGCGAAAGACGCCGCGATGAAAATCGTGATCGTTGCGCTCATACTGCAGGGACACGAGGTCCCGCAGAAGGCCGTCACGGCCGATCTCCATCTCCTTTTCCAGTTCGATACGCATGCCCAGATAGTCTTCAGGCGCCCCCAGGCCATATATGCAGGATACGCTGGCCACGACGATCACATCACGACGCGACAGGACCGAACGGGTGGCCGAATGCCGCAATTTGTCGATCATCTCGTTGATGGATGAATCCTTGGCGATGTTAGTGTCGCTGGCGGGGATGTAGGCTTCCGGTTGATAGTAATCGTAGTAACTGACAAAATACTCGACCGCGTTTTCCGGGAAAAGTGCTTTGAACTCGTTGTAGAGCTGAGCCGCCAAGGTTTTATTGGGTGCCAGGACCAGCGTCGGCCGATCGAGTTCGGCAATCACGTGCGCCATGGTGAAGGTCTTGCCCGATCCGGTAACTCCCAGCAGCACATGACGCGGTTTGTTGTTCCGGATATTCTCACCAAGGGTCGCGATGGCCTGCGGTTGGTCGCCATTGGGTTCGAAGGGCGCCACTAACTTAAATGAAAACATTATATTTTATTTCATAAAATATTAAAATTTTTATTAAAAAGTTAAGTCACTTGGAGCCACCAAGGTGCGTAAAAATGATGCGTCGGAGCCCGGATGAGCGGTTGTACACAGCGGCTGACTGTCTGAGCCGCTTATGGGGTCTTAGACCGGACCCGCTGCGGATGCCGCTTTAATGGCCAGATCTTCAATCTGAATTTGAACTCATCATTTCAAGGCGGGCCTGGTCCGGTCTTAGAGCCCGTCGGCGGCGAGTTTCAGTCGCGACGCGCAGCCGCTCATCCGGGTGGAGGCGCCTACCTTATTCACGGCTTTTATTCTATCTTCGTGGTAAATATTAAAAATGAATCCGGCTTTTTGCGGCAACCTCACGAATCCTTCATTTCGGCCAGGAGAACAATGCACATGGCGGCGATGCCGTCTCCGCGGCCGATAGGGCCAAGTCCTTCGGTCGTGGTGGCCTTGACGTTGACGCGCTGAGGGTCGATGCCCACGGCGCGGGCCATGATTTTCTGCATTTCGTCACGATACGGCTGCACTTTCGGCGCTTCGGCGAATACGACCGCATCCAGGTTGACCACGGAATAACCTTTCGCCCGAAGGATGGTTAGCGTCGATTCCAGCAGGCGGATGCTGTAAATACCTTTATATCGAGGATCTGTGTCGGGAAAATGTCGGCCGATATCACCTTCGCCAGCGGCTCCCAGAAGCGCATCGCAGGCTGCGTGAACCAGTACGTCCGCATCGGAATGCCCTTCAAGTCCTTTTTCGAATGGGATGGTGACGCCGCCCAAAACAAGCGGGCGCCCCGTTACCAGTCGGTGAACGTCGTATCCCACGCCGATTCGCATTCGATTCTCTTCGTCTATCCGCACGATAAGGTGACAATAGGATTGATACGGCCGCGCCGGTTATGCCAACAGGGGTGCGCGCCTACAACCGGCGAAATGAAAATATCAGATTATTTTAAGTAACTTAAAACAGAGGTCAGTCTATACATCCGCATCGGTATTGTCAACGACCGGCAGTCAACCACAGCTCTTCTTGGCGAACCCTTATCTATAATCGGGTGACCAAATTTAAAGTGGTCACCCGGCGTAATCTGCAGGAATCTTATTCTTACCGAGAATGGCGAGTCTTCCAATTGGCGTGACCAACATCGGTACCCACTGCAGAACCCCACTGCCTCCAATCAGGCGCACCTCTCGCCCGTGATTTAATCGTTAAGATGGGAAGGCTACCGTTTCGCTTGTCATTTAATGTTAATTATGGTATAAATTGTAATACAATGTAAATCATACATATCACCTGTTCATCTGGAAAGGAACCGTGGCAAATTGACGAAACATCCTATGACCAACGATCGTTTCACGTGCCAGTTTGATTTCGACCTCGGCTATCTTGTCAAGAGCCCCTGTCGGGACTGCGATCAAAGAGAATCCGCTTTTCCAGACTGTTCGCAAGACTGTCTTCTCCTGGCCCAGGTGCAGACGGCTCTGTCGTCCTCGGTTTCATG
>JARFQH010000015.1 GCA_029287875.1 Desulfobacteraceae bacterium
TTGAAGGTCAGCCGTGCTGAACTCATGATCCATCCAGCTCAAGCCGCTCACCGCCAGTTCCCGATCGTGCAGTCTGATGGTGCCCTCGGTTTTCAAGCGGGTAAAAGAATAGTAGCAGCTGGCCCGCTCCGCCGTGTCGCCCTTGCGGCTGTAACCCTGATCGCCGTGCAACACCGGTGATTTCAGCGGCACCAGATCGAGGTCGATGGCAAAGGCTTCCGTTGCCGCCTGGAGTCGCTGTTTGCGAGGCCCGATGTCGATTTTCCAGCTTTTCAGAAAAACAGTCGTATCGACCCCTTGCTGAATCACGCCGGCCAAGCCGAGCGCGCCGCGGGACATGTCTTCCGCAAAGAGATGCTGCCGGCCGGAAATGTCCGACAGCGCAATGTGACCCAGGTAAAGCTGCTGGGTGCGCCAGGCGGATGACGGTTCCGGCCAGCTTCGGCGGTCGTTGGTCGGACCGATCTGACGCCGGAAAACGGTCACCTGAAACCCGAACGGCCGCCCGTCAGGTGTTGCCAGGTTGCCGGTGTAATACCACCATTCGGTCCGATGCCCCGGGTGCGCACCGTGATCGGCCGGGAACGCGAGCCGGCAGGGCCCGGTCACCGCCAGATAACCGTCCGTGCTATCAGCCGCCGCATAAGTTGCGAAGACAAAATTGATCGCCGCCGCAAGGCCGAAACCAAAAAGAAAGAGGTTCGCAATACCCTTGAAAAAAAGTCGGGTCACACCCCGTACCCCGAATTGCCGCATTGTTCTCTTCAAACCCCCCAAAATGACACTCTTGGCTTAACAAAAATAAGGTAGGCGCCGGAGCCTGGATGAGCGGTTTCGAAAGACGGCTGAAACTCGCCGCTAACGGGGTCTATGCCCGGACCAGTCCGGTTTTTAAATTTAGGATTTAGTATTATTTTCACTGTTGTGCCTTTTATTCGGTATTGGCATAGGGTCCGGTCCAAGACCCCGTAAGCGACTCAGACAGTCAGCCGCTGTTCTCAACCGCTCATCCAGGCTCCGGCACGTCATTATTCATGTGCCGTAGTGGCCCAAAGGGCCACAAGCGTTAAACAAAAATAATATTTTCCGTGGGGGTCGCCATCTTTTCGGCGACCCCCACGGAAAATATCAGCGCTCCCTGAGCAGCGTAGCCGGCGGCTTACTGAAGATCAGCCGGATGGCCGGCAGGGCGGCAAGGATCGCGGTGGCAATGATCAGCGGCAGCGACATCCCCAGCGCCCGCCAGTTGACCCGGTAGAGAAAAGACCAGCCGAAGGACTGGACATTGATGACGTAAATCAGCACATAAGAGAGAATGAAGCCGCAGACCAGCCCCGAAATCTCGCCGGCAATGATCAAAAGGGTGGCTTCCCAAAAGATCATGGCCCGAATCTGACCACGATCGGCGCCGACCGCCAAAAGGGTGTTCAACTGGCGCGATCGCTCGAGCACCTGGACCGCCAGAGTCGTGGTGATGCCGAGCGCGGCTATTATCAGTGCGATGACCAGCAGCACCGTGGTGACGGCGAAGGTTTCGTCGAAAATCCGCAGCACCGTCCCGCGCAAATCGTCGCCGCCGACCATGTCGATGTGATCGCCGCAGCGGCGCACGACGTCTTCCCGCAGCCGCGAGACCGCGGCGGCCGGATCCGGTTGTGGCTGCCGGAAATAGAGCCGGGCCCCACTCCAGCCCGGATCGAAAAACCGCTGCCGGAAAGCCGGCAGGTGGTAAAACACCACGCCGCCGTTGGTACGGTAGTCCCTGACAATCCCCAAAATGGGCAACTCGACGGTCACACTTTCGATTTGAGCCCGGTAGAGATCGCCCACCGTCAAACCGGAGCGGTTTGAAAACACCTCCGACACGATCACCCCTTCTCCGGCTATCAATTGCGGCTGGACCCGCGCTGGCTCTCCGGTGACCCATACAAAGCCGCCGTGATGCAGAAACGTGGCGATATCCATTGCATCCAGTTCATAAACGAACTGTGCAGCGTGTGTCAGGATGAAGCGCCGGTTCGGGACCAGATCGACGGGAGCGTCCAGTTGTTTGAGTCCTGAAACGACTTTGGCCGGCAGTGGATCGCGGAAACGGTTGATGGAACCCAGCCGGGTGGTCACGAACAGGTCGCCGCTCACGGTCTGGTGCACCCAGAGGTCGACCGTGCCGCGAAAGCTGTTGACCATGATGACCAGTGCTGCAAACAGGGCGACGGCCGTGATGAGAGCCCCGACGGAAATGGCGGTGCGGGTGCCGCTGTCCCTCAGGTAACGCCCGGCCAACCAGGCGGGTATCCCCCCGAGGCGCCGCAGCAAGGGTGCCAGCACACCACCTGTTTTCTGCAGGCCGTACGGGGCCAGCAAGGCAAAGCCGGCAAAAAGGCACAAGATGGCGCCGTAACCGCCAAACGGAATGCCGTCTGCGTCCGGCAGGCGGGTCAGCGGCCAGGCCGCCAGCATCAACAGGATGCTGAGTCCGGCCAAGCGACGTGCCGTCAGGCGGTGGGTGACCTGCTGCCGGGCGTCGGTGAGCACCTCTTTAGGCGCCACCCGCATGGCTTCATGGGCCGGTTGATAAGCCGCCAGCAGCGAGATAAAAATCGTCACCCCGAAAGAGAGCAGTATTTCCCACGAGTCGAGCCGCAGCGTGTCGACATGCACCCGCACAAACAGGGTGGAGACCGTACGGCTGACCCCCTGCAGGAGATATCGGACCAGCACGCTGCTCACCGGAAAGGCGAAGAGCCAACCGAGCAGCCCGAGGAATGCCCCTTCGGTGAGAAATAGAAAAAAGAGTTGGGGCGGAGCGGCACCGACCGAGCGCAGCACGGCCAACTCGTGTCGTCGCGTGGCCGCATTCAGCGCCACCAGGCTGTAAACCAGGAACATGCCCACAAAAAGAGAGGCAAAACTCAGAATAGACAGGTTGAGCTGATAGGCGCCGATCATGGCCTGACCCGTCTCTTTGTTTTCAGAGGGCGAGGCGACCCGGATTCCCGGCGGCAGGATCTCTGCCAACTGCCGTTCAACCGCCTCCCGGGGCTGCTTCACCGCGGCCGGACTCAGGACCAGGTCGATGCGATCCACAAGGCCGAACAAGCGGGTGAATTCCTGAAAGCTGGCGATGTCGGTCACGGCCAAGGCGCCGCCTTCGGCCAGCGCCAGCCCCTCGCGGTCAAGAACGCCCAATATCTTGAAAACGGCATTGCGCCGGGCATTCACCAGAGTCACTTGGTCACCGGCTGCCCAGCCGTATTTTTCGGCCAGGGTGTTGCTGACAAAAAGCGTGGCCGGTTCTCTGATCAGCTCGAGCCCGTTTTCCGCAGTCGCATCCTTCCCGCTGTGAGCCGACCACTTCCTGAATTCCCGGTCGAGCACCGGATCGAAACCTACCAGCAGAAAGGGCTCCCCGCTCTCTGCCAGCGGTTCGACGTAGATGGTACTGAAAGCCGTCGCCGCGGTCACATCGGGATGACGGGTCACCTTGACCATGAGTTCCTCCGGAACCCGCCCCCCCGGCCGGAAAAGGACCAGATCCGATCGGCCGGCACTCCGATCCATGCTCCGCGAAAAAGAATCGATGGTGGCGTGGACCGACAGGCGCACACTGGTAAAGACAGCCGCACCCAGAGCGATTCCCAGAACGACGATCAGGGCCCTCACGGGGTGCAGCCGCATATACCTCAGGCTAAACCAGTAGTAGAGCCGCAGGAAAAGGAGGAGGGGTCTCATGTCTGATCGGCGATTCTGCCGTCCCTGAGGTTGATCTGGCGGGTGGCGTACGGATCGGCAAGGCTGCTGTGCGTGGCGACAATAACCGTGCGTTGCCAGGCACGGTTCAATTCGGACAGCAGCGCCATCACGGCTTCACCGTTGCGGCTGTCCAGATTGCCGGTGGGTTCGTCGGCCAGAATGATCGCCGGATCGTTGATCAAGGCCCGGGCGATGGCGGTTCGCTGCATCTCGCCGCCGGAGAGCTGGGCCGGCAAGTGAGTCAAGCGGTGATCGAGGTGCAGCCAGCCCAGCAGCTCTTCGGCTCTGGGTGCGATCTCCGGAAAGGACAGCCCGGCCAGCAGTGCCGGCAGGCAGGCGTTTTCTAAGACGGTGAGGGTCGGCAGCAGGTTAAAGGATTGAAAAACCATGCCGATCGCCTTGCGGCGGAAGTGGGTGAGCCGCTTCTCGGAAATTCGAACCAGATCATGGGCCGCCACGACCAGATCACCGGAGCTGGGCCGGTCCAGTCCGGCCAAAAGGGAGAGCAGCGTGCTTTTGCCCGAACCGCTGTTTCCCTTGAGGACGACCATTTCACCGGCACCAATCTCGAGGTCGACCCGATCGATGCCGATCACCTGTGCAGACCCATGCCGGTAAGCACGGGTCAGTTCCCGAGCACGAATGACATGGTTTTCGGGCATCGGTTCCAAATCTTCACGTTTTGAAAGGGATTTTGAGGGCCAGTATGGCGATGGTCCCCCACCCCAGCATGAGACACAAACCGCCCGCAGGCGCCAACATCTGGAAGGTGCGGATGCCGGT
>JARFQH010000177.1 GCA_029287875.1 Desulfobacteraceae bacterium
ACCCTTTAATTCCGGCAGACCGCCTTGCTCGAAGCTCAGCAACACCGTGCCATCCTCGAGAATGGGCGACACCAGTTGTTTGAGCGGCGAGTCCTTCTCTACATGCTCACGATACTTTTTTAGCACAAAGCTTTTAACGGCTGCACCATTTTCCGAGAATTCTGCGCGGTATAAAGGCGTGTCGACTGTAATGGTTCGCCCGCTTTTTTGAGCAGGTACCGACGGCTGTGCTTCAGCACCCTTGGCCGTTTCCGGTTGTTGAGCGTAGGGTTTTTCAGAGGCGATCTTTTCCTCTGACGTCGAGGGGGCCGTCGCACTTTGCTCTGCTCTGCGAACTGGTTCTTTGGGTGCAAATAAAAACTGCCAGACAATAAAAACCAGAAAGGAAAGGGCAATGGCCAAAATAACGCGCACGTGATCCATGGAATTCTCCTAAGCTTTCTTCAGTACGACCGTTAAGCGTTTAATGAAGATGCCGTTTCTCGTTCTGCGTCTCTCGAAAGTCGAACGACCAAAACACTTTCGTGTCGGCATCATTAAATATCTTTTGGATACGGATGACGAGTACGGGATTGCGGGCTGAATAGGTATTTTCAAGATCTGCGGACTTGTACCGACGGCATCCGCGGATTGCGGTTGACCGGGAGTTAAGAGTTAAAAAAAACAAATTCGCACTTCCGGGCGTTGAAACCCCGGCTGGCAAAGCGCGAAAAAACAGGATTATCGGTACATTCCGAGTTTTCGCACCGGCAGTCGGACGGGAGACATCGGCCTCTAAATTGTGACGAAATTTTTGAGTGCGCCTTAAGGTACCGGATCGAAGCCGCCTGGATGAAAGGGATGACATCGCAACAGACGCCGGAAAGCCAGGTAGGAGCCCTTGACGACGCCGTACCGGTTAATCGCCAGGCTGGCATATTGCGAACAACTCGGATAAAATCGGCAGGCCGGGCCCAACACCGGCGATACGATCAACTGGTAGCCCCGAATCAATGCCAGAACGATAAACTTACTGATTTTACACCCCTTTACCAGCATGTCGGTGAATACCTTCGAAAAGTTGCGCCAGAGATGATCCCACCTCATCACTGGAAAGGTTGGCTGCATTTTTTTTGGCAATGATGTTGACGTCCCAAGCCCCGAAGATCATGGGTCTCATCCGGCGAAAATGTTCGCGCACCAAGCGTTTGATTCGGTTGCGCAGGACAGCGTCACCGACTTTGCGGCTCACCGTGATACCAATTCGCGAGTACTCCCGACTGGACCTGGCATACAAAAAGACGAAATGCCTGTTTTGAATTTTGGCTCCGCTCTTGGACAGGCGAATGAACTCCGGACGTTTTAATATTCGGGCAGCCTTCGGAAAAGAATATTCACCCAAAATCCGGTATGACTCTGATTTTTATATATTTTAGTCTATATCACGTCACATGTGGCCGGATAGTCGCATCGGACATAAATTCGATTTGCGCAACCGCCGGCACCGTGTGAACTGCCTCTGCCGATTAAGCACTTAATCGCTTCCGGCCCTTCGCCCGTCTTCGATTAATGATCCGTCGTCCGCTTTTAGTGGACATGCGCTTTAAAAACCCGTGCTTTCGGGCGCGCTTGAGGATACTCGGTTGAAATGTTCTCTTCATCTATGGACTCTCTTTCATGAAAAAATGTCACGACCTGCCGGCACCATTACGAGATTCAACTCCCCGGTTCGACAGAAAATATCGGATATGATCAAAACCTTGAAAATTAATCATAGACTTGTGTGAATGTCAATACGAAATGGCCTCTATTATTGAGCCTTACGACCACGGACCCGGCTTATGAGAATTTGTGACGGCTTCGATTCAGTTCTGGAAGCTTTCGAAGATTTCAAATTCTTCTATGTGGTAGCTGGGATTAGGATAGATAACAATCTGCTTTCCAATTGTTTTTTCGAGGTCGACAATCAGTCGACTCTCTTCTCCGTGCAAAAGTTCAGCGATCTTGGGATTGACCTTGAGGGTCAAACGAGAACAGGCGGTATCCTGGCTTTCGCGCAAAAGATCACGATAAATGTTATAGCAAATGGACTGTTTGGATATGAGGTAGCCTTCTCCTTCGCAGTAGTGACAGGGCTCACAGAGCATGCGGGACAGTGGCTTTTTGTTCCGTTTGCGGGTCATCTGAATCAATCCCATCTCGGACATGGGCAGAATATGGGTCTTGCTGCGATCTTTGTTGCAGGCCTCCTTGAGTTCGTGAAAGACTTTTTCCTGGTTTGATTTTTTCTGCATATCGATGAAATCGATAATGATGATGCCACCGATGTCCCTCAAACGCACCTGGTAGGCTATTTCCCTGACGGCTTCGAGATTGGTCTTCAGGATCGTTTCTTCGAGATTGTGTTTTCCCACGTACCGGCCGGTATTAACATCGATGGCCACGAGGGCTTCGGTGTGTTCGATCACAATATAGCCGCCGGATTTCAACCACACCTTCTTTTTCACGGCTCTTGAAATGTCGCCTTCCAGAGTATATGCATCGAATATGGGCTCGATACTTTGGTGTAGCTCAACATTTCCTTTCAAGCTTGGCATGTAAGTATCGAGAAAGTTGAGAATCTTTTCGTGTCCGTCGCGCGAGTCGATGACAAGGCTCTCGGCCTCGTTGATCAATAGATCTCTGACAGCTCTCAGGCTCAAACCGAGCTCCTGGTGCAGCAGAGAAGGCGCGGGAGCCCGCTTGTTTTTTTGTTGTATATTGGCCCAGAGGTTGCTGAGAAAGGTCATTTCGGAGGCCATTTTTTCGTCTGAAATATTCTCTGCCGCAGTCCTGACGATATAGCCGAACGGTTCACGACGAAGGTTCACGACGATGTCTTTCAACCGATTCCTTTCCGATAAATCTTCAATGCGGCGCGAAATACCGATGTGATTCGATGTCGGCATTAACACCAGAAACCGACCGGGCAGTGAAATGTGGGAGGTTACGCGTGCACCCTTGGTACCAATGGGTGATTTGGCCACCTGCACCATTATTTCCTGACCTTCTGTGATCAAATCCTCGATGTGGGGTGTGTAACGGTTTTCGGTATCTGGCAGCTCGTCCGGTTTGGCTTCCGGCGTGTCTTCCGGGAGTTCTTCATCATTGTTCAGAAGCTGCTCAAACTCTTCAAATCGCTCACCCAAAACATCGTCGACATAGATGAATGCAGCCTGATTTAAACCGATATCGATAAACGCAGCCTGTATGCCGGGCAGGACCCGTTGAACCCTGCCTTTGTAAATGTTGCCGGCGATGTCCGATTCATCACCGCGTTCGATAAATAATTCGACGATATTGCCGTCTTCCAGGAGGGCAACCCGGGTTTCGTGCAGGGCTTCGTTGATGACCAGTTTGCGATGCATAACCTCTCGTTTTTTTCCGATTAAATTTGGTCTGCTGCAAGCGTGGTTGTCAGCGTCGAACTGGTGCCAAAACATATCGAACACCATCCATTGCTTGCCTGAATTTTCCTGATTGTGGTGACACAGATTGACGTTTTAAACAAGAAAAATCGAACGGTCATAGGTGGATAGCACCTAATCAGGATTTTGCGGCTCCTCTTTCAGGTCTCGAACAGGGTATATAGGCCGACGCTTGCAGAGCAGCGGAACCCTGACAAACATCCTTTTCGTTACCCGAGTCAACGTCGCCGCATGACGAAATCTTGGTCACACGCAGATGCTTCAATTTTTCCGATGGTACGGCAAACAGGTATTCCACGACGTCGCCGGGTCGCATCATACTCCCGTGTAACGACCGAAGGCTAAGAATCAATTCCGAAGAAGATATCCGCTCGATACCCGAAACCGCTCGGCGCAAGTCGATTTGTCTGACCTTGCCTTTGCGGTTGGTTCGGGAAACGATCCATTCTGACTTTTCCAGAAAGGAAGCGATTTTTTCATCGGAAAAAACGTCTCCGCCTAGCACCAAACGGTATGTCGTGACGATGGATTCAGGTCGGACGAATTTAGACGCTATGGGGTGACAACCGGTGACCAACAAACCGTCAGGCAATTGTGCGTTGAGTTGCCGGATGATTCTGTTGGGCGTCGTTTCACCCGTTACAATCACTAAAAGCAATTCCTCAAGACTTTCCATTCCGACGGGAAGGGCATCCTGAAAAGACAATTTGGGCTGAGGATGAAATCCTTCCGAATATTTCAACCGGACATCGGCTCGGCGTAAGGCACGAGCAAAAACGTTCGCCATCTCGAGATGGCCGAGAAACCGGATGGGGCCTGTCTTGGAAAAGGTTATCAGGAATTGGCGGTCCACCCTTTTGGGTTGATTTTCCCTAATGCTGCCCCGGGATGAATCGAGCCCACAACGGTCGTACATCACCGGTGCCAACTTCTCGAAATCGCAAACACCGCAACTGTTGCAGTCTCCCCCGCGGCAATCTTCGGTCAACTCTCCCGCGAGCGCTTTCTGAGCCTCCTGCCATAAAAACGCTTTGCTCACACCGATGTCGATAGGGTCCCACGGCAGCGGTTCGGTAACATCCCGCTGGCGGGCAGTGAATAAGTCGATATCCACACCGGCGGCTTCGCACGCGCTTTGCCATCTGCTGTATTGAAAATGGTCGCTCCACCCGTCGAACCGGCACCCGAGGCGGTAGGCAGTGACCAGCAATTTCCCGAGTCGGCGGTCGCCCCGGGCCCACAAGCCTTCTATCCGGCTGACTTCCGGCGGCTGCCACTTAAAGTGGACCCCCGGAACTTTAAATTTGTCCTTGAGCCAGTGAATTTTTTGATGAGCAGCCTCCAACGGAATTTGTCCTTCCCATTGAAAAGGGGTGTGGGGTTTGGGAATAAAAGTGGCTACGCTGACATTTATTTGACCCCTTCTCCGCTCTGGTCGCTTGAGCCGCCTCAATCGTTGGACAAGATCGAAAACCGCCGTCAAGTCATCATCGGTTTCAGTCGGCAGACCGATCATGAAGTACAGTTTAATGACCTGCCAACCCAAGCTGAAGGCGTTTTCGACCGTTTCGACGATTTCCGCTTCGTCGATGTTCTTGTTGATCACATTTCGCAGCCTCTGACTGCCGGCCTCGGGCGCGATTGTGAAACCGGTTTTACGGACCATTTTGATCAAGTTCATCAATTCCGGCGTCAAGGTGCCGGCCCGCAGGGACGGCAGTGAGACCGCAATGTGGTCACCCGCACAGCGGTCCATCAGAAGTTGCATCAAAGTTTCGATACAGCTGTAATCGCCGGTGCTCAATGACAGCAGCGACAGGTCTTCATAACCTGTACGCCAAAGCGCGCGATCCGTTTGATTCATAAGAGTCTTCACGGAACGCTCCCGCACCGGGCGGTATATCATCCCGGCCTGACAAAATCGACACCCGCGGGTGCACCCACGGGCCACTTCTAGGCGCAGTCGATCATGGATCGGCCGACCAAAGGGGACGACCGGTTGAATCGGAAAGGCAGCGCCATCCAGGTCCTCGACAACAGTCCGTTTGATGCGAGAATAGTTCGTATACTTCGGCTCGAGATGCTGCAGGCCTTTCACATCGTAAATCGGCTTGAAAAACGACGGTATGTACACCCCATCTAATTCTGACCATTGTCGCAGGAGCGCCTGCCGAGATTTTCGACCGTTTTTTTTCCATGCCAACCATTTCTCGGCCATGGCCACAATCGCGGCCTCGCCGTCTCCAATGAGCATCGCATCAAAAAAATCGGCCACCGGTTCCGGATTGCAGGTACACGGGCCACCGGCAATGACCAAGGGGTCATCTTCCTGTCGATGGGCGCTCAGGAACGCTATGTTTGACAATTCGAGCATCATCAGGATGTTGGTGTAATTCAGTTCATAGAGCAGACTGAAACCGATGATATCGAAATTCCGCAGGGGTGTCCCAGACTCCAGGCTTGTTAGTGGACGGCCCAAGGTCCTGAGGCGGGCTTCCATATCGACGCCCGGTGCAAAAGCCCGTTCGGCAACGGTATCGGGTCTCTGGTTGAGAATGTGATAGAGTATCTGCATCCCGAAATGAGACGTACCGATGTCATAAAGATCGGGAAAAGCCAGGACGGCATGCAGGTCGACCCGGCTGTGGTCCTTGTGGACGGCGTTGGTCTCGTTCCCCAAGTATCGGCTGGGTTGCTCGATCCCGTCTAAGACATCTTGAATGGATGGTTCAGTCATGATAATAGATTCTCCTCTCAGCGATGCAAACACCACCTTCATACACCGGAGTTGACAATGCGAGGCCACCGCCGCAGAATAACCGTATTTCTTTTTGGAATGATCGTATCATTTTGGTTCGGTTTTTTGTATGCAGTGAGCCCATGCGTCGCTTATGATCGTGAAGGTCC
>JARFQH010000229.1 GCA_029287875.1 Desulfobacteraceae bacterium
AGCACCCGCCGCCATGGTGGGAGCCCACTAACTCACCTCCACCTGCTTGGAAGTCGCCAGGGCCGGTTGCGGCATGGCAGCGCCGGGTCCGGAGCCGGTAACCATGCCGCCATAGGACGAGACCTCGAAATCCGGATAGGCATTGCCGGCATGTTCTGCGAGATCGAGACCTTCGAGCTCCTCTTCCGGGGAGACGCGCAGACCGATGGTTTTGGCGATCAGTTTGAACATGATGAAGGTGGTCGGGAAAACCCACAGGAAGCAGGCCACGATGCCCAGGAGTTGAACACCGATCACAGACAGCGACAGGCCGTCTATGGCAAAAATACCCGCGGAAAGAGTTCCCCAGGCGCCGCAGACACCGTGCACCGAAATGGCGCCGACCGGGTCGTCCACCCGAATTTTATCGAAGAAGAGCACCGAAAACATCACGAGCACACCGGCAACGGCGCCGATGATGATGGCACTGCCGGGCGTGACGGTGGCGCACGGGCTGGTGATCGCCACCAGGCCGGCCAGGGCGCCGTTGAGGCTCATGCCGATTTCGGGCTTGCCGAATTTAAGCCAGGAGGCCAGCATGGCTAAAATGCAACCGGCGGCGGCAGCCAGGTTGGTGTTGACGAATATCATGGCGATATCTTTGTTGGCCGCCGTGGTGGATCCGGGGTTGAAGCCGAACCATCCCAACCACAGGATGAACACCCCCAGAGCCGCCAGGGGCATGTTATGGCCCAGAATCGGTTTGACACGGCCGTCCTTGGTGTATTTGCCCATTCGGGGGCCGAGAACGATGGCGCCGGCCAGGGCCGACCATCCGCCGACCGAGTGGACCACCGTGGAACCGGCGAAATCGATGAAACCCAGTTTTTCCAACCAACCGCCGCCATTGAAGAGCCCTCCCCAGGCCCAGCCACCGAAAATGGGGTAGACGAGGGCACTGATCACGAAACTATAGATCAGATAACCGGAAAACTTGGTTCGCTCGGCCATGGCACCGGAGACGATGGTGGCCGCCGTGGCGGCGAACACCACCTGAAACATCCAGAAGGCCAGCACCCAGGGATCGCCGTCGACCTTGAAGTCGCTGAGAAAAAATCCCGTGGTGCCGAACCAACCGGTGGCAGACTCGCCGAACATGAGACCGAAACCGATGGCAAAGAAGCCCAGGGTACCGATGGAAAAATCCATCAGGTTTTTCATCATGATGTTAATGGCGTTCTTGGCCCGCGTGAAACCGGTTTCCACCATGGCAAAGCCGGCCTGCATGAAAAAGACCAATGCGGCGGCCACCAAGGTCCATACGTAATCTGCATTGGTTTGCACCAGGTCGATGGCCGTGCGGTTGGATTCGATTGTGGCCGGTTCGTCACCGGCCCAGGCCAGGGCGAAATTGAGGACGAGAATCAGCAGAGTAAAAATGACTTTTTTCATGGTGGATCAATGCCTCCTTCCTGAAGTAATGCGTGAATATGCTAAAAGAGTGACTGAGATTTAAATCGCACTCGCACCGGTTTCACCGGTCCGGATTCTGACTGCCTCTTCCAGGGTAGAAATAAAGATTTTTCCGTCTCCGATTTTACCGGTTTTGGCGGTCTGCTTGATCACGTCGACCACCTTGTCCGACAAACCGGTGTCGACCACGATCCCGATTTGAACTTTGGGAACGAAGTCGACCTGATATTCGGCCCCACGGTAGATCTCTTTGTGCCCGCGTTGGCGTCCAAAGCCTTTCACTTCGGTGATGGTCATCCCGGTGACGCCGATTTTGTTGAGGGCGTCTTTCACGTCGTCCAGCTTAAACGGCTTGATAATGGCTTCAATTTTTTTCATGGAACATCTCCTGTTGCCTGATTCAAATGAGCGGTTATTCCCTGTGAACTTGTCGTGCCTATTGAGCAAACCATGTGCCAGTTCAGCCAAAGGCAGTTATAAAATTATAAAATACTTTAATTATTAGCTTTATTCATATTCCGCGCGCATTGAGCGATTGTATAAAATATACAATTTTGTTATTTGATGTTTATGAATAAACAATTATGTAATTTTTATTTAGCTAAAAAACAAATGTGTTCTTTCAGGATGAACAACGGAAGGGGTGTTGCAATGGGGAAGATGGGCGTGTGCGGAAGCAGTCGATCGGAAGCGGTGCGAAGCGGCGAAAAGTCTGAAAGCCGGTCTGCGTGTCGGGCATATTGGGAAACTGGGGATGAGAGCCTGACCTGCAAGAAGTCGGAATTACGGGAAACAAGGATGCCGCCAACCCTTCTCCCGTTTTTTTAACGGGGCGGCGGAAGCAAAGAATCAACCGAACTGGTTCTTGAACGACTCCAACGCTTCGGACAGCAGCCGACGGATGAAGGACTCTCTGTCTAAGGCCGTGAGATCCCGGAAGGTCGCGTAGGCGTTATGGGATGGCGAGAGCTCAGGCGGACACCCCCTGCTCTCGGTCTTCAAGCGTTCGGCATCCTGAATCAGCTTGACCAGCGTATGAACCTGGCAGGGAAACCGCGTGACCCAACCGAGCCGGTGCATCAGTTCGAAGCGCATCTGATCCACCAGAAAGAGGTGGGTGTCGACCACCTTCAGCTGATTTTGCTTGTCGAGTGTGTAGAATTCCGCAGCCGTTCCGATATCCAGTGTGCCCATGATAATCTCGTAGAAAGCAAGCGTGCCGGCATCTCCGGGTCGGGCCAGAAACAGCAAGGTCTTGTCTGAAAGATCCGCAAGCTGGGAAGTGACGCCATAGGCCTCGTTGAAGCGTTTTTTCCAGGGACCGAAGGCACGGTCATGGAAAATCCGCGTGCGATATGTTTTGAGATCGACGATTTTGGCCATGGGTGTCGGAAACTATGTCATGAGGTGCGGTGCCGCAGCCGGTCCGGCAATCGGTCGGATCGGAGCGCCGAGGGCGTTGAAAGCGTCCGGCAGCCTCGCAGCAAGTCGTTGCGCGAGGATTGCTGTGACAGATTGAATCATTCAAGCCTTCGGTTCCGTCTGTGTGTATAAAAGAATCGCCAACGGAAGTCAAACCGCTGTCGGATACCCAAATAAACTTGACCCGCGAGGGTTTTACAAGTATGGTCGGATTCAATTCCCCCCACACCATAAGGAGTTTCGGATGCCCGTCATTACGATCTCCCGTCAATTCGGCGCCGGCGGCAAGACATTGAACATGTCGAAATTGAACATAGACCGCGCCGTTGACCTGATTTGTACTCTGGTCGAACGATAGAAAGGCGGGCTGATGCCGCAACCTTCACCCCGCCGCTGCTCCTTCGCAATCCCCACGTACAAACAATACTCGCCAGCAGCAAACTCCGCATACGGCACACCTATTCCGTCATCCGATCAGCGCGTTCGATAATCCTTGATGCAGGTGGTGGCGTCCGGCTCCTCGGCCTGTTCTCCGTACCACCGCCGGACAGGCCGGTCAAAGGCATCGTCATTATACTCCACGGCTGGGAAGGCAGTGCTTCTTCTACCTATTGCGTGCGCACCGGCAACCGTCTATTCCAAAACGGCTACGCGGTTTTCCGACTCAACTTCAGAGATCACGGTAGCAGCCACTATCTCAACACCGGTCTTTTCTACGCCTCGGCTCTCGATGAAGTGTTTCAAGCTGTTCGCCGGGCTGCCGGCTTGATGGCCGGTGTCCCGGCCTTTATCGTCGGCTTTTCACTGGGCGGCAATTTTGCCTTGCGTATCGCCCGGCGTTGCCGTCGGGAACCAATCGACAACCTGCGACACGTCGTTTGCATCAGCCCGGTACTTGATCCGGAAAAAGCGACCGCCAGAATCGATGCGATCCCGTATATTCGGATTTATTTTTTGAAAAAATGGCGGCGGTCGTTGCGGCTAAAACAGGCCCTTTACCCTCAGCGCTACGACTTCAGCCCGCTGTCGGCGGAAACATCGGTGCGTGGGCTGACCGATGCGCTGCTGGCCGGATACAGCGATTTCAGCTCGACACGGGCCTATTTCAAAACCTATACAGTGCTGGGCGATGCGCTGCACCGCATCCCCCTTCCGCTCACCCTTCTAACAGCCGCCGATGATCCCATCATTGCGGTCGAAGACTTCGAGCAACTCCGTCTCAACCGGTTCGCCAGGTTGTCGATTCAACACCATGGCGGCCACAACGGCTTTATCGAAGGCTTTGGTCTGCAATCATGGTATGAACCGCTTCTGGTGGAACTCTTCGACGGTGCCTAAAGAAAGGTCAGAGGTAATGAGTCATGGGTTATAGGTCATGGGTTGTGGAGGATATCATAATAAAAAAGATTTTTTATCCTTGACCCCTCACCCATTACCTCTGACCCATTACCTGGTTTTTCGAGGCGGCATTGAAAAATCCCCTCCCGTGCATATGTTGTATCCGTTTGAAAGAGCAAGTGACGACAATCAATTCGACTGAATCGGCCGACGAAAACGGCCGGGCGGACCCGTTTTTCGGTCTGTGCGCTTCAACGGTGACAAACCCTCGCGTGAACGGTCAAAGGAGGTATCAAATGGGTGAAGACAAAACGGTGAAAATTTTGAAAAGTGCTATCTTATTAGAAAAAAGGGGTCGCGCTTTCTACACGACGGTTGCCCAGCAGACCGATAAAGACGCCGTTCGCCGTTTCTTCGAACAAATGGCCGATGAAGAAAAAAACCACATCCGCGTGCTCTCCGAGCAGTATCGGGTCTATTGTGAAACGAAAAGTTTCAAATCCGGCACTTATGGCACGGAACCCGCCGGTGCCATCGCATCGACGGTGCTGTCTAAGGAACTGAAGGATCAAATATCGGCAGCCGGGTTCGAATCGGCCGCGATTTCGGCCGCCATGGCTATGGAAAAAAACGCCATCACGCTCTATTCGCAGCGGGCGGAAGAAGCAACGGATCCCAATGAAAAAGCCCTGTACGAGTGGTTGGCCGACTGGGAAAAAACCCATTTGGCGTTTCTGGCCACCGTCGAGCGCGAAGTTACGGAGACAATCTGGAACGACAACAACTTCTGGCCTTTTTAAGGTGTCGTCCCCACGCGAACACGCATTCTAACCTGTCTGTCAGATGATTTGTTCGGGCTGGCCCGGACCGGATGCATACCCGGAGGGCTCGATAAGGGGCACAAGCAACACCGCGCAGGGAGCTTTTTCCAATATCGTCATACCGATGTAATCCACGCGTCCCAAGCTGTATCGGCGATGCGGTTGATGACACCCGACCACAATCAGATCTGCGCCAATATTACCGGCGATGCGGCAGACCTCCATAGCGGGGTCGGCCGGAAAGTAGTCGATGGCCACTTCGCTGGTGCCTGCCAGTCGCGGTGCGAGGTCGGCATCGATCCGTTGACGAACGGTCGCTATGATTTCGATCATTTTCGGATCGGCATCGTCCAGGTCCTTGAAATGATAATCGAGCGCATGAAAAACATGCAATCGGGCACGGTGAGCCTGCGCCAGCCGGACGGCCAGATCAATGGCGTTCAGACCGGACGGAGAAAATTTCAAAGCGACAAGGATTTTTCCGAACATGGCATCCCCCCCACTTTTAGGGTTCACGAAAAAACGAGGCCACGGTTTTGGGCGCCGAGGCGCCCGGTCTGCAAGGCGTGAAAACAAGGGAGTATTCGGGAGCCCGCCGGCAGGGCAGCTGAAACACCGGTCGAATTTCCGGACGAATGCAGTCAACGCCGGATGCTCTGATGAGGGTGTCCACTCACGAACTCAATGCAGAAACGAGGTCGGACGGCATCACACCCTTTGAAGCCGATCCGTACTGAGGAATTGGGCGGGGTGTTGGATTCGGAGCGCAATAGGTGCCGGGTAAAAGATGAACCTGTCAATACATCGGACGTCGACACCCTGAGACCCGGCCGGTTCGGTCAAAGTTTTCCGGCACGACCGTCATCGCAGGGTTCACCCATATCTTCCATCCGCGAGTGTTCGGCAGTTTGAGACGATTCGCAAACCGGCAAAGGCTCTGTCTTGGCCATCGGTTGCTTGCAGCATTCAGGAACCGTCGCGTCGGTGCTCTTCACCTTGACTTTGTGACCGCAGTTTTTGCATTCGTAGTGTATCTCTTCTGTCATGCAGGCCTCCTTCAAAGAAACCAGATAATGTAACTGTTCTTATAAGCCGCGATAGTACGGGATATTACCCGGTGTGTCAAGTCAGCTTCCGGCCTGCATCGATACCGGTTAAAAGGAAAATTTGCCGGATGCGGTCGGATGACCGATTTCAAAGTTTCAACGAAAACCGCTAACGCCCGCATCGAGCTCTGTTATCGCCGGCATTGTCGTTCAAGCGTCACGGGGGCCGGATCGTGAGGATGATAACCGAACCGGTTGTCCCGGTCGTCACACCCCGACAATCCCCACCACGGCTCCGGTCATGCAAGTGGCCAGCGTGCCGGCCACGATTGACCGCAGTCCCAGAGAAACGATTTCTTCCCGTCGTTCCGGCGCCATGGTACCCAAACCGCCGATCATGATGCCGAGACTGCCGGGGTTGGCAAACCCGCACATGGCGTACGTCAGGATCAGTTTGCTGCGAGGGGCCAGGGACCCCTCGGGCAGTCTGCTGAGGTCGAGGTAGGCGATAAACTCATTGAGGACTGTTTTGGTTCCCATCAAAGCACCCGCCGTGGCTGTCTCCTCCCAGGGAATTCCCATCAACCACGTCACCGGTGCCATGACCAGGCCTAAAATCCGTTGTAACGTGACGGCTTGACCGCGCCAGTGCGGCACCAATCCCAGAATCAGGTTGAGCAAGTGCACCAGGGCGACCAGGACCACCAGCATGGCGACGATATTGATCACAAGCGTGACCCCCTGAAGGGTTCCACGCGTAACGGCGTCGATGGCGCCGCTCGCCTTCTCGGGGGCGATCATGGCTCCCGAAGTGAGCTCACCGGTTTCCGGTACCATAATTTTCGATACGGTAATCGCCGCCGGGACGCTGATAATTGAAGCGGTCAAAATGTGTCCCATGACATCGGGAATCATTCGGCTCAGCAAGCTGGCGTAGAGCACCATGACTGTACCGGCAATCGTCGCCATACCGCAGGTCATCAGAGAAAAGAGCTCACTGCGCGTCATGTGATTCAAGTAGGGACGGATAAACAGCGGCGCCTCCACCATGCCCACGAAGACGTTGGCAGAGACACCCAGGCCTTCGGCACCGCCGATGCCCGTGGTTTTCCGGAGGGCCCAGGAAAAAGCCCTGACGACCAGCGGCAGGAC
>JARFQH010000244.1 GCA_029287875.1 Desulfobacteraceae bacterium
TCTCAGCACTTCCTGTTCGCCGGCTTCGATTTTCTTTGCTATCTCTACTTCACCTTCCCGGCTCAAGAGAGTTACCATACCCATTTCGCGCAGATACATTTTTACCGGATCGGTAACCGCGCCGAAATCGGTCACGGCGCGCTGGCGCTCCTTTAGTTTTGCCTGCTTGAGTTTCTTGGCCTGCTCGGATTTACGAGCACTTTTTTCATCCAGAATATCGATCTCGTGGTCATCGAAAAGAATCAGTGTTTCTTCGATCTGCTCGGCGGAAAGCATGTCTTCGGGTAAAACTTCGTTGATCTCGTCATAAGTGAGATACCCCTGCTTGGTGCCCTTTGAAATCAGGTCCTTAAGCGCTTTTTTGCTAATCTGCACACCATCGTTGCTTTTATCGGCGGTCTTGTCGCTCAAAATCTTGTCGATGGTCGTTTTGGCCTGTGATTTCCCGGACGATTTCTTATCGACTTTTTTCTGATCGCGTTTTTTTGCATTTACCCGTAATTTAGGGGATTTACTAGTCATTAACGTTTGCCTCCCGCGGATGTCACCGGTTTATTACAAGAGCTTTGTTATCTGTCGAGCAAGGCCATTTTCCGCTGTTCACGCTTGACCGCCAGTGTCTGCTTTTCACTCAGCAATTGCTCAAGCAACTTGTCGTCCTTGTTGCGAACGGCTTCTTTGATCCGGTGTTCGATGTCCTGTTGACTTCGGCGCTTGCGCGCCGTCTCGACAAAATGTAAAATCTGTTTTTCACACCCCTCGATCGCCCAACCCTCTGCGTTCATGGCCACATCGGCAACAATCCGACGATCCTCATCGGTCGTCAGGCCCGCCATGATGTCGGCCAGCCACTGGTCTTCCGCCGGACCGGCCGGCGCGCCGTCTGCCGAAACAGGCTTGACCGCACGGTTGTGAGCCTCGAGAATTACATGGCCAATCCGTGCTAAAGACTGATTTTCAAACAATGCCAGAGCGTCAAGGCTGTTAATGATATGACAGGATTGCGGTACCTGCAGCATCATGGCAATGATCTGCTTTTCGACCCGGTCGCCATACCGTACAGTAAGCTCGACAGTGGCGGAAACTTTTCCGACATCTTCCGGAGCGCCTGATTCAGGGCCCGGTCGTCGGTGCTTTTCCAGTGCCGTTTGCTTGGCAGCCTCCTGACGCAGTTTCTCCAGCAAGGCACGTTCGTCTATTTCCAGTCGTTCGGCCACCATCCTGACATACAAAGACCTGGCAACCGTGTCGGAAACAGCGGTCAGCGGCTGCTGGAGTTCGCTCACGACTCTTACCTTACCCTCAACAGAGAGGCCGTTTTGTTTAACGGCGGTCTCGAGCAAAAACGGAATGATATCCATGGCTCCCGCAGCCGCAGTATGAAATGCTTCCGCGCCGTGTTCGAAAATAAAGGTGTCCGGATCGTAGCCGGAATCCAAAACTAAAATTTGCGCATTGACGTATTCTTTGTCAAACACCTCGACGCTGCGTCGAGCGGCCTTGATGCCGGCCTCATCGGAGTCATAGACCAGAGCGGCCTTTCCTTTCTCGCCGATATACCCGCGCAGCATCCGGACATGCTCGGTGGTCAAGGATGTGCCCAGCGTCGCGACCGTGTTGACAAGCCCGTGTTGATGCAGCGCGATCGCATCGAAGTATCCCTCGACGATGTAAACCGACTCGGTTTCCCGACAACGGGCTTTGGCCAGGTGGAGACCGTAGAGTGATCGGCTTTTGTTGTAAACCGGTGTTTCCGGAGAATTGAGGTACTTGGGCAGCGCATCGTCCATGACTCTGCCGCCGAACCCGATGACTTGCCGATTCAAATCGAAGATCGGAAACACGATTCGATCGCGGAATCGATCATAGAAGCCGCCACTGTTCTTCCTTGGAACAACCAATCCACTTTTCGCGATTACCGACGATGGCAGGTGTTGCCCAAGCAGGTGCTTTAGGAGATTGTCCCAACCCCGGGGCGCATAGCCGATGTGGAAACCGTCGATCGTTGTCTGCGTCAGTGCCCGTCTCGCGAGGTACTCTCTCGCCTTGCCGCCCGCCGGACCGACACGCAGGTTCTGTTGAAAAAAGTCCATTGCCAGGCGATTGGTAGACAGCACCTGCTCTTTTTCGTCCAGGCGGCGCTTCTGACCGGGGCTCATACGACGGTCCGGCAGGACGATTCCATAGCGGCGAGCCAAATGTTTGGCGGCTTCAGGAAACGTTAACCCTTCCTGCTTCATGACAAACGAAAAAACGTTGCCCCCTTCACCACACCCAAAGCAATAAAAAATCTGTTTGTCGGGACTGACGGTAAAAGAGGGGGTCTTTTCTGAGTGAAAGGGGCAAAGGCCGAGGTAGTTTTTCCCGCCTTTTTTCAAAAGCACCTCACCAGAGATAACGTCCACGATGTCGGCGGCATTTCGAATTTCGGCGATTTTTTCTTCCGGGATGAAACTGGTCAAGAAGAGCATCCTCCACTTCTCTGGAACATGGGAAATCGTCCTGTAATGGAGGTGATTAAATGGAATGAAGCTCAGCGAAAATTTTTAAAATTGCCGGAACTCAAATACGACGAAACGTCGATGCCCGGCTTCATCAGTATCGCGGTTATCAGTGAACACCATGCACTCTATGAAAAAATCAAATGGATTAGCAGAATAAGATATTTTATCATACGGACATTGTCAAGTATTTTTTAAAGAAACCGGTCGTTCCTCCTGGCGCTGGGTAAGATAAGCGTTGGCGCTGTCGATGGCCTGTTTCAGATCCAGCGTACCGGCATAGAGGGCCCGGCCGACAATCACGCCGCACACACCCATCGCCCCTAAGGGCAGAAGCTGGTGAATATCCGCCAACGAGGAAATCCCGCCGGAAGCCACCACCGGAATCGAAACCGACTGCGCCAATCGGCGGGTTTCTTCGATATTCACTCCGGTTTGCATTCCGTCCCGATGAATGTCGGTGAAGTTGATGGCAGCCACCGGACAATCTTCGAATCGACGGGCCAGATCGACCGCTCGTATACGCGTGGTCTCGGTCCATCCCTCGACGGCCACCATCCCATTGCGGGCATCGATGCCCAAAACAATACGGTCGGGGAACCGGCTGCAGATTGCCCTGACCCGATCCGGATCCCTGACCGCCGCCGTGCCGATGACCACCTTTGCAACGCCAGCATCCAGATAATTCTGGATTGTTTGTTCATCCCGGATTCCGCCACCGACCTGAACCGCAACGTCGACGCTGTCGAGAATTGCGCGGATGGCAACCGTGTTGCGTGGGCCTTTTTCGAAAGCGCCGTCGAGATCGACCACATGGATCAGCTGCGCGCCTGCCTCGGCCCAGCGACGGGCCATGGCCGCCGGGTCATCGGAAAAAACAGTGGCATCGTCCTTGCGTCCCTGCAGCAGGCGCACGCACTGGCCGCTTTGAATGTCGATTGCCGGTATAATGATCATGATGGATTCAGGCCTACGTGGAAGGGTTCGGATGACGAAGTGAAAAGAACCGGGGCAATGTACCGGAATTTCACTGCAAAAAGCAGGCATGGCCTATACAGCGGCAGGCACACGACTGACGCGTCGACAAGAACGGGACTATTTACGAAACCATTCATCATTGTTTGGGAAATTTGTCGAGCAATTTGGTCAGACCGGCTTCCGCCATTTCATCGGCTGACACCCAGCGTCCTTTTCTTTGCCAGAAAAGCGCCACATTAAACAGGTTTTCGCTCAACGTCTGCTGGGTTTCATCGACATAGCCGAACCAGACATCCGCACCGTCCGCCGACCGGATCAAGTGGATACTGAAGGCCACTGATGCCGGCCGCGATGCGGCGAACGGGGTGCCGACCCGCTCTTCATAGCGATATATGTACCCGGTCAAAACGGCATCCGCCTTGACGGACCGCCCGGCCTGGGCCACCATCTTCCGCTCCGTGAGCATAACCGTGCTGGAGGCCTGTTCACTGTGATCAAACGACCGGCCGTGAGTGATCAACGCGGCGGTAGCCTGCTGCCCAAGGGGCCCGACCAATCGCTCGCTCAGCCAGTCAACCGCATTGGGCGGCACCGGACCGGCCTCAAAAAAATAGTCGCACAATGGGCATTTGATCAGCCCTGCTTCACCGTAAATTTTGGTCAGGTCGTCAAACGGCAGAACCAATATCGATTTGATACCGGCGGTAGAACCGACCGTGACGGTCTTGACGCCGGTCGTGCTGCAACCGGTTGCGATGAGCACGAGGAGGCCGAGCAGCACAAACCCAACCCGGCGACCTTTATGAGGCAGTTTCATGAATTTCAACCTGTCGGATTTAAAACGAACCTTTGGAGGAGCGAACGCCTTTGATCCGCTCATCTAAGGAGGTGGCTTCGTCCAAGGCCCTGCCGGTGGCCTTGAAAATCGACTCGATCACGTGGTGCGGGTTTTCGCCGTAGTGAACATTGATGTGCAGATTCATGCCGCAGCGGTTGGCGAAAGCCCTGAAGAACTCTTTGGCCAGGGAAATGTCGAATTGTACACCGCTGCCCGCCAAACCGGCGCAATTGTACACCAGAAAGGGCCGGTTCGAGAGATCGACGCTGACACTCGTCAGGGCCTCGTCCATCGGTGTGACCGCATGTCCGTAACGCTTTATTCCCGACCGTTGCCCGAGTGCCTGCCGGAAAACGTCACCCAACACCAAACCGACATCCTCTACTGTATGGTGATGATCGACGTCCAGGTCTCCGCTGGCCGCCACCGTGAGATTAAAGAAGCCGTGCACTGTGAAAAGGGTCAACATATGATCAAAAAACGGGATACCGGTCGATATGTCACCGCTGCCGCTTCCGTCGAGGTCTATCTTGATGTGGATCTGGGTCTCTTTTGTGGTACGGGTCGCTTCGGATGATCGCGTCATGGTTTTCGACATAC
This sequence comes from Desulfobacteraceae bacterium, assembly GCA_029287875.1. Taxonomy (GTDB): domain Bacteria; phylum Desulfobacterota; class Desulfobacteria; order Desulfobacterales; family SG8-13; genus JARFQH01. The sequence continues at coordinate 4,918 of JARFQH010000244.1, forward strand.
CGTCCTTCCGGCAAAAAACTGCAAAATCAAAGCAATCATTTAAATAACTATTAATAATTACATTAGATCCTTACCCCAAGTCAAGCATCAATTCTTGCTCGCCGATTCACCAAAGTAAACTCACGGCCGCGTGCCGAAAGTAACCGCATTGACTGTCAGCGATGAGATGGTATCAGCCAGCCTTGATCTGCCGGTCATTTTGGAATATAAATGAACCAGAACCAGAAAGGGAATGCAGAATTTTTTAGATCAGCAAAATGCATGCACCCCCTTTTTAAAAAAAACCACAGAGACCGGTGGTCAATGCGCCAACACAACACCTTATACAGCCGTGACTACTTGAGCTGCCCCCGTTACAAGGGCCGTCACAAAAAACACGTTGCCGTGTGCGCGCGCTGCAACTGGAACAGTGGTTGCCCCGCATACCGCCGCTACCGTCAACCTGAACTGCCTTTTGGGGTACCGGCGGAAGCGGCCGCCCGGCACAATCGACTTCCCGAGGACTAATCCGATCTCAGGGATCCTGCCGCCTCATCGCCACCACAGCGTCTTTTTGGGCCGGCACGCAGTCACAGTGCCCGCCGATGCTACTGCGAAAATGCATGCACCACCCACCGCCCGTAGACTTGCGGGAAAATTTACAGTATTTTTGCTCTTCCCAGGCCGAACCGGCCGAACACCTGAACATGGTGCCGAGCTTGCAGTAGTTATGGCAATGGAGCTTGAGACATTCGACCGAAAACTGGACCAAATTTTTCTGCTTTCCCACTGGCACGATTCACCGTTATCCTCTCGTTTTTTCCTTCTCCGCTCCCAAAAACCGACCTCTCGTAGCCGTAAAGCCGAAAGTTGATCGCCGGTGGCACGCTGCGCCAGAAAGTCAAGCAGGCGAGACAAACTCATTGATATTGGCGAAAAATGAAGGAATCAACGTTGATGTGAGATAAAAGGGTCCCGGCAAAAAATAATTCCACCTCTTGCTTGTCTTATGGCCCGTCTACGGCGTTACATCCACCCACACGTATCCTGATATGCGCAGGTGGATGTGCCTTGTAGACAAACCATAATCCGGCGCAATCGCGTGGAATTATTTCTTACCGTGACCCTGAGCGGGTGACCGTTCAATTGTATTCGGTCACCCCGTAAAAACGGGTGGTTCATTTCATTACGATGAACCACCCGCTAAACGAAGTCATGCAAGAAGCGTCAGTTCTTTTTTCGATCCCTTGACGACACCATCGAAAAAACGATCGCTTCCCAAGTTTTAAAGAGACTGAAATGATTTTAGCCGTTACATTCGAATTGAGGATCAGCGCAAGGAGATATGGAAAGGCTCTGGAAACCCCCCGCTGCCTTGCGGCAAACGGTCTCCTTGCGCTGTAAGGAGGAAAGATGAATGCAGATTGTGCACACCTTTCTGAACAGCCATGGGCTATTGGGCTGTTC
>JARFQH010000062.1 GCA_029287875.1 Desulfobacteraceae bacterium
ATTACGGGACAGGACGGGGCTTATCTGGCTGAATTCCTGCTCAAGAAAGGGTACCGGGTCCACGGCATCAAGCGCCGGGCCTCCTCCTTCAACACTGCCCGAATCGACCACCTGTATCAGGATCCTCATGAAAAAAATCGACGCTTTGCCCTTCACTACGGGGATCTGACCGATGCGACCAACCTGATCCGCATCATCCAGGAAGTTCAGCCGGATGAAATCTACAACCTGGCGGCTCAGAGCCACGTGATGGTGTCTTTCGAAACCCCGGAGTACACCGCCAACGTGGACGGCCTGGGGACGCTGCGCCTGCTCGAAGCCATCCGGATTTTGAACCTGACCGCAAAGTGCCGCTTTTATCAAGCGTCGACCTCGGAGATCTTCGGCAAAGTACAGGAGACGCCCCAAAAAGAAACCACGCCCTTTTATCCGCGCTCGCCCTACGGTGCCGCCAAACTTTACGCTTACTGGATTACGGTCAATTACCGGGAAGCCTACGGCCTCTATGCCTGCAACGGTATTCTCTTCAACCACGAATCCCCGATTCGCGGTGAAACCTTCGTCACCCGCAAGATCACCCGCGGACTGGCGCGGATCAAGATGGGCTTGCAGGACTGCCTGTACATCGGCAACCTCGATGCGCTGCGCGACTGGGGGCACGCCCGGGATTATGTCGAGATGCAGTGGCTGATGCTGCAGCAGGAAGTGCCGGAAGACTACGTCATTGCCACCGGGGAACAACATTCGGTCCGCGAGTTCATCGAGGTTGCGGCCGCCGAACTCGGCTACGATCTGCGTTGGAAAGGAAACGGGGTCGACGAAAAGGGCTTCGATGATCAAACCGGAAAGATCATCGTGGCGGTCGACCGTCGCTATTTCAGGCCTACGGAAGTGGACACCCTGCTGGGAGATGCCTCCAAGGCCCACCAGAAGCTGGGCTGGCGGTCGCGAACCAGCTTCGGGCAGCTGGTTTCAGAAATGGTGGCCGAAGATCTGAGAGAAGCCGAACGGGATTCCCTCTGTCAGCAGGAAGGATTCCGAACCTTCAATCATTTCGAATGACGGGGAGATGCTGTCCATGCCTGACACTGCCAACAACGCGCCGCCGCCGGAGGTGTTGTCGAAAGAATGTCGGATATTCATCGCCGGTCACCGGGGGATGGTCGGCTCGGCCATTCATCGCAGTTTGACAGATGCCGGATACAAGCACTTGATCGTTCGCACCCACGCGGAGCTGGATTTGCTGGACCAGCGTGCCGTGCACAAATTCTTCGCCGACATCCCGATCGATTACGTGATCCTGGCCGCAGCCAAGGTCGGCGGCATCCACGCCAACAACAGCTACCCGGCCGATTTCATATATCAGAACCTGATGATCGAAGCCAATGTGATCGAGGCGGCTTTCAGAAACGGCGTCGACCGCCTTTTGTTCCTGGGCAGCTCTTGCATCTACCCGAAACACGCACCGCAGCCGATGCGGGAAGAGGATCTTCTCTCCGGTCATCTGGAATCCACCAACGCGCCTTATGCCATTGCCAAGATCGCCGGCATCAAGCTCTGCGAGAGCTACAACCGGCAGCACGGCACACATTACCGGGCCGCCATGCCGACCAACCTATATGGGCCGAACGACAGCTTCGATCTGGAAAACTCACATGTTCTGCCGGCGCTGATCCGCAAGTACCATCTCGCCAAGCTGGCTGCCGGCAGCGACCGGAAGGAGAGCATCGAACGGGACACGCTTGTTTTTGGCCCCTTGCCGGATGACATCCGCGAAGCATTGCAAGACCCGAAAGAGAGCCTCGGCAATAACGCCGCCGCGACGGGCCCGGTTGTCCGTTTGTGGGGCAGCGGCTCCCCGCAAAGGGAATTTCTGCACGTCGACGATCTGGCCTCGGCCTGCATCACGATCATGGGCCTGTCCGACGAAGGCTATCGACGGCTTTGCCGAAATGAGCCCCGACCGCCGGAAAGGAGCGCCGACGGTGCAACGGAACCCGATCTTTCGGCCTCGGCCGGCGTGTCGCACATCAACATCGGCGTCGGAACAGATCTGACCATTCGAGAACTGGCCGAGATTGTCAGCAGCGTCGTCGGTTACGAAGGTGAGACAGTTTGGGATGCCTCGAAGCCGGACGGCACACCCCGTAAGCTTCTCGACGTGTCGCGGCTCAAGCGCACCGGCTGGACGCCCCTTATTTCGCTTGCTGAAGGCATCCATGCCACCTACCGCTGGTACCTCGAAAAAAGCGCCGCCGGATAATAGGCCGCAGCGAGATAGTTTGACGAGTCTGCCGATCGTTTGTATAGTCGAAAAAACCACACATCATCAGCACGGAGATTGGATCATGTCAGGCACGCGACCGGTTACCCGCTGCGCGCGAACCCTTTTCATCATTGTGATATTGCTCCTCACTGCGGGCGGCTGTTCTTCGCTTTCGCAGGGTCAGAAAAGCACGGACAATCCGTCGAGCGCCACCGGTCAGGAGGCCGCCACCGTTTACTACGATTTCGACGATGTGATCGTGCCAAAAGAAATGAAGGTGATCAAAAAGGAAACCTTTGTTTACGGGACCATCGGTCTGAAGGCCGGCGTCCTGGCGCTGAAGGGCCGGGTCGATTTGACGTCGCTGGTCGAGTTTTTTGAAATCAATATGAAAAAAGACAACTGGCAGATGGTCAGTCAGATAAAAACGCCTCACGTTCTGATGCTCTTTCACAAGGAAAATCGCTGGTGTGTGATAGCGCTTAACGAAGAATCTTATAACACCTACACCAGAATCTGGTTGGCGCCGACACTATCCGAAACGGGTTCGGGGCTCCTCAAGTAAGGTTTTTCGGCTAAGAGCTTTTATGAAAGTTAACGGTACTATGCCCAATAGAAAGGTAATCTTTAGCGATGCTATCCCGGATGTTGGGGTATTCAGGAAGCTCAAATGCCAAGCACCAAATTTCAATGAAATCCCGATTTTTTCGTGAACCCCAACCCGGACAAGCCGGCCGTGCAGGGATGAGCAATGTGCCGTCGATGAGTTGGCAACCACCGGTCGAGAAACCGCTTTCGGAAGGTCGATTGAAGTGACCCACGGACTGAAAGACAAAAATATCATTCTGGGCGTCAGCGGCGGCATCGCCGCATACAAGAGCGTCGAACTGCTGCGCCTCATGACCCGCCAGGAGGCCGCCGTCAGGGTGGTGATGACCCGCAACGCGCAGCACTTCGTCGGCTGGATGACGTTTCAGGCCCTCTCGGGTCGTCCGGTCTGCACCAGCCTCTTCGAGAAGGCGGACGAGACGTCTTTTCGGCACATCGATTGGGCGACCGATGCCGATGCCGTGGTGATTGCACCGGCTTCGGCCGACCTGATCGGTAAGCTGGCCAATGGCATTGCCGACGACGCCCTCACCACCATGATGATGGTGGTGACCGCGCCGGTAGTTCTTTGCCCGTCCATGAACACCAACATGTACCGCAGTCGCGCGGTTCAGCGGAACCTCGATGTCCTGCGAAGCGACGGCTACAGCGTTGTGGTGCCGGGAGCAGGGGATCTGGCCTGCGGCACGGTCGGCCCGGGCCGTTTGCCGGAACCGCCGCAGATCCTTGACCGACTGATCGGCCGCCTGACACCCAAGGATCTTAAAAACCAACGGGTGCTGGTGACCGCCGGTCCGACGCGCGAACCGATCGATCCGGTGCGCTACATCAGCAATCCTTCGACCGGTAAAATGGGATTTGCCGTGGCCCGGGCCGCCGAACACCGCGGTGCCGGCGTAACGCTGGTCACCGGTCCGACCGTGCTGGCCGATCCCTTCGATGTCGATGTCATCCGGATTCAAACCGCCGAGGAGATGGCCCGGGCCGTGCTGAACCGTTTCGAGAACTGCGACATCGTCATCAAGACGGCTGCGGTTTCCGACTACCGCCCCAAGTCCACGGCCGCGCATAAAATAAAGAAAGACCGCGCGGCCCTGACGCTCGAACTCGAGCCGACAGTGGACATTCTACAAGAGCTGAGCCGGCGCAAAACACACCAGGTCCTGGTTGGTTTTGCCGCCGAAACCGAGGACCTGCAGAAAAACGCGGCACAGAAACTGGCCGCAAAGAACCTGGACATCATCGCCGGCAATCTGATCGGTTTCCCCGAGTCCGGCTTCGAATCCGACACCAACCAAGTCACACTTTTTTTTCAAGATGGGACGCGCGAGAACATACCGGTCATGGACAAACTCGCCATCGCCCATATTATATTAGATAGGGTCCTCGAACGGGTGCGGCTCCGTGGAGTTGATCACAGGAACTGACCTCGGTAGATCCTCGCCGATCGAAGCGGCCGGCACGCAAATGTGACCTGAAGGCAGGCAGCGGGCCTGGTTGGCAGGTTGTATCGCCCTTTTGATGCGGACAACCGGCATGCGTTCCGGACCTGACCCTCGATGTGATCGATTTAGGGATGCCATGAACAGACGGCAGGCGGTCTTGGCCGCCATAGACGATATCGAACGATCCTTGTTGCAGCTGGGCCGCATCGGATGGAGAGGTTTCGACTGCTCTGAAGGAGGGCTTGCGATTATCGACTCCTGGATGTTGGTTCCTCGCGGTTCTATTAACGGGACATTCGAAACCCTCGAGGTTATTCGTGGTGATCTCGGGGACTGTCGCCGCTGCAAACTGGCGAGCGGCCGCAAGAATATCGTATTCGGCGCCGGAAGCAGCCGCGCACGACTGGTATTCGTGGGTGAGGGGCCGGGTTACGATGAGGACTTGCAGGGTCAACCCTTTGTGGGCGCTGCCGGCCAACTGCTGACAAAAATCATTCAGGCGATCGGTCTCAGCCGGGAGTCGGTCTATATCTGCAACATCATCAAATGCCGGCCTCCTGGAAACCGCAATCCGCAACCGGACGAGATCGACGCCTGCAGCCCGTTTCTGAAGCGCCAGCTGAAGGCTATTGCACCGGATTTCATCTGTGCCCTGGGGTCTTTCGCCGCACAGACCCTCCTGCAGACCACGGCCCCGATTTCGCGGCTCCGGGGACGGCTTTACGATTGCATGGGAGCCAAATTGCTGCCCACTTATCATCCGGCCTATCTTCTTCGCAACCCCGAGCAGAAGCGGGCGGTATGGGAAGACATGAAGCTGCTGATGAAGGCCATGGAGCTGCCGCTGCCCGAGCCGCAGGGGGATAAATCCTGATCTTGCCTGGGCGGTGCCAACACGGAAGATCTATGAAGCGCAAGGTTGACACAATACGCAGAAAACCGAGGATCCCCTCCGGATCGGAGCGGCCTATTTTGAAATCCGCGGTATTTTTTATCGGCCTTCTGATGTTTTTACTGCCGGTTTCAGCGGCAATCGAGCCCGCCGCCGCTTCCGGCGATATCTATATTATCAAAATCAACGCCGGTATCGGACCCGGTGTTGCGGATTTCATCACGAGCAGCATCACCACAGCCAACGAACAGGATGGCGCCATCCTGATCATCGAACTGGACACGCCCGGCGGGCTGGCCGAGTCGATGCGCACCATCGTCAAAGCCATACTGGCCAGCAAAATACCGATTGCCGTGTATGTATCGCCCAGCGGCGCCCGGGCCGCTTCGGCGGGCGTGATGATCACCATGGCCGCCGACATCGCCGCGATGGCGCCGGGCACGAACATCGGTGCTGCCCACCCGGTGGGCGGCGGTGGTCAGGAAATCAACAAGACCATGTCGGAAAAGGTGGTCAACGACATGGTGGCCCAGGCCCGCAGCGTCGCCCAAGAACGGGGACGCAATGCCGCTTGGGTCGAAAAGGCGATTCGGGAAAGCGTTTCCGCCACCGAAACTGAGGCTTTGAAGAAAAATGTGATCGATCTGATCGCCAAGGACACGGACGAACTGATCCGAAAGATTGATGGACGTGACATCAAAGATAAGGGACGCCTCAAACTAACCGAAGCCAAAAAGGTGGTTCTATCCGAAACCCTGCGCGACAAAATTCTCAGAACAATCAGCGACCCGAATATCGCCTACATTCTCTTGATGATCGGGCTTGCGGGGCTCTACTTCGAGCTCAGCCATCCGGGAGCTATTTTTCCAGGGGTGATCGGCGGCATCTGCATCGTCCTGGCCTTCTTCGCGCTCCAGGCCTTGCCGATCAACACCGCCGGCATTCTTCTGATCCTCCTGGCCATCGTTTTTTTCGTTCTTGAAATGAAGATTACCAGTTACGGGCTCTTGAGTATCGCCGGCATTGTGACCCTGGTGCTTGGCTCGTTGATGCTGTTCAAGTCGAGCAGTCCGGAAATGCGGCTTTCCTTGGCCGTGCTGGTCACCACGATCGTCTTGGTATCCGGTTTTTTTATACTCGTCGCCACTCTCGTCTTCCGGGCCCAGGTGTCGAAACCCAGAACCGGTTCGAGCGGCATGATCGGTGAAATCGGGGTGGTTCGCCAGGCCCTCACCCCGGAAGGCAAGGTTTTCGTGCACGGTGAACTGTGGAAGGCGACCGCCAAACTGCCGATTGTGGAGGGGATCCGGGTCAGGGTCATCGGCATCGAAAATCTAGTTCTGAAAGTCGAACCGTTGAGTTAAACAAGGAGCCTCACCATGTTTTATCCACTTATCGTCATCGTCATCCTGGTTGTTTTTTTCCTTTCCGCCGCCCTGCGCATTCTAAACGAGTACGAACGCGGGGTTATCTTTCGACTGGGGCGCGTCATCGGCCCCAAAGGTCCGGGCCTCATCATCCTGATCCCCATCATCGATAAGATGACCAGGGTCAGCCTCCGGTTGATCGTGCTCGATGTCGATCCGCAGGATGTGATCACCCGCGACAACGTCTCCGTCAAAGTCAACGCGGTCATCTATTTCCGGGTGATCGACCCGATCAAGGCCATCGTGCAGGTGGAAAATTACAGCTACGCGATGTCGCAGTTGGCCCAGACCACTATCCGAAGCGTCTGCGGTCAGGCAGAACTGGACGACCTGCTGTCGGAAAGAGAAAAACTCAACGCCCAGCTGCAGGAAATCCTCGATACCCACACCGACCCCTGGGGGATCAAGGTGGCCACGGTTGAGTTGAAGCACATCGATCTGCCGCAGGAAATGCAGCGGGCCATGGCCCGCCAGGCCGAAGCAGAGCGGGAACGCCGCGCCAAGGTCATCAACGCCGAGGGTGAGTTTCAGGCAGCCGCCCGATTGGCCGATGCTTCCAAGATTATCGAGAAACACCCGACCGCCCTGCAGCTCAGGTACCTGCAGACCGTCAACGAAATGTCGACTGAAACCAATACGACGACCATATTTCCGCTGCCGCTCGAACTGCTGACGCCCTTCATCGAACTCTACAAGAAGGCGCGCACCGTTGATGAGCCGCAACCCCAAAACACGGCCGGCGCGACGCCGTCGCAGGAGTAGCGGCAGTCCCTTATTCGCTATTGACATGCCGAAATAAATTGGTTTATGTATCCCAATTTTAAGTAACAACAGTTGGACATCCGTGTTTTTTTGAGGACGGACCGTGTTGCAGTGGCCGTCTGAGCGACAAGACCGGACCGACACTATGTGGCGGAGGCTCTGCGGCTTCCGCTTTGTGCTTTGTAGACAGGAGGAGAAAGGAGCGACAGCGGATCATGGCAGCAAAGAAAAAGGCGGAAAAGGAAAAACCCTTGGAAAAGATGACGGCCAAAGAGATGCGCGAGATTGCCAAGGCGATTTCGGGCATTACCGGCGTTCATGGAATGAACAAGGAAGAACTGCTCACGGCTATCAAAATGGAAAGGGGAATTGCCGATGACAAACCCGGCAAGAAGAAGAGCGGGGAGGTCCGCCAGCTGAAACAAAAGATCAAAGCCCTGAAGGTTCAGCGTCAGGCGGCACTCGAGGCCAGCGACAAGAAAATGGCCACCATTTACCGGCGTCGTATTTCGCGGTTAAAGAAAAAAACCCACAGTGCTTCTTGATGCGCAGGTGGACGCGTTATGATCGATCCGACATCAGTGGCTTTTGACATCGACGGTGTGATTGCCGACACCATGGCGCTCTTTCTCGATATTGCCCGCAAGGAATACCGGGTTAACGGCATTCGCTACGAGGACATGACCTCTTATTTACTGGCGGAGTGTCTCGACATGGACCCCGCCCTGATAGACGTCATTCTAAACCGGATCATGGCGGGCGAATACGCGTCGCCGCTTCAGGCCATCAGCGGATCCGGCGCGGTGCTGTCCCGTATCGCCGGCTACCGCAACCCACTGCTTTTCGTCACCGCACGGCCGCACCAGGGGCCCATTTCGAAATGGATGTGCGATCTGGTGCGGATGGCACCTGAGACCGTGCAGGTGGTGGCTACCGGTACGTTCGAAGGCAAGGCCAAGGTGCTCCTCGAAAGCGGCATCCGCTTTTTCGTCGAAGACCGGCTGGAAACCTGTTACCACCTGAAGGAGGAAGGCATCGAGCCGGTGCTCTACCGGCAGCCCTGGAACCGCGAAAGCCACCCGTTTATCGAGGTCGGCGACTGGCAGGAACTGGAAAACCTGATCGCCTTTTAGCCAATGGAAATACGATCCGTCGAAGAGTTGATCAAATCCTTTATCGATATTCTGCTGGCCGAAAAGGGATACTCGGCCAACACGGCTCGGGCCTACCGCAATGACCTGCAGGAGTTCTTTGAATTTGTTATAGCAACAAGCGACGACGACACCCGGTCGCAGCCGCAAGCGGGCTTGTCTTGTCCCTTGCCCGAGTTGGATCCTTTGACGGTCCGAAAATATCTCGGGCTGCTCCACCGCCGCAACAAGAAAACCACGATCGGTCGGAAGCTCTCGGCGCTGAGGTCATTTTTCCGTCACCTCTTGAAACAAGGGATCATAGAAAGCAACCCGACGGATATGATCCTGACACCGACACAGGACCATCCGATCCCGCGCTATCTCGTGGTGGACGAGATTTTCCGGTTGCTCGATTCGATTCAGACCGACGACCTGCCGGGTCTGCGCAACCGCGCCATTTTCGAAACGTTCTACTCCTGCGGACTGCGGGTTTCGGAAGTCGCGGGTCTCAATGTGTTTGCCGTCGACCACAGCAACGGGATGGTGCGTGTGCTCGGCAAAGGATCTAAGGAGAGAATCGTTCCGATCGGAAAAAAGGCACTCGAGGCGATCACCGCCTACCGTCGGCGCTTGGAGACTGAAGCCGATGTGCCGGTCGAATCGGACGGTCCGATGTTCCTGAACAAGTACCAGGGACGATTGAGTTCACGTTCCATCGCCCGCATCCTGGATAAGCTCGTCCGGGCGTGCAGTCTAATGGTGCCGGTTTCCCCGCACGTTCTGCGCCATACTTTTGCGACGCACATGCTCGATGCGGGCGCCGACCTGCGGGCGGTCCAGGAACTGCTGGGCCACAAAAGCCTGTCGACCACTCAGAAGTACACCCACGTCAGCATTGACAGACTGATGGCGACCTATGACAAGGCCCATCCCAGAAAATAGACGGCGATACAGTGCCGGTTCGTACATATGCAAAACCCCGGTGAATGACGAATTCCGGTGGACCTCCGGAGAAGGTGAACCATGAAAACACGCGGGACCACAATTCTGGCCATTCGACACAAGGGGCACACGGTGATTGCCGGAGACGGGCAGGTAACGCTGCAGAGTTCCATCATCAAGCATCATGCCCGCAAAGTCAGGCGGATTTTCAATGACAAGATCATCGTCGGTTTTGCCGGTACGGCGGCCGATGCCCTGAACCTTTCAGAGCAGCTCGAAGCTAAACTGGAACGCTACAACGGCAACCTGATGCGTGCCGCGGTGGAACTTGCCCGTGACTGGCGTACCGACAAGTACCTCAGACGCCTGGAGGCCGTGATGGTTGCCGTGGACGACACCCGGATGTTTCTCATTTCGGGCAACGGGGACGTGATCGAGCCGGACGACGGTTTGATCGGCATTGGTTCCGGCGGCGTCGCCGCCCAGGCCGCCGCCGCCGCGTTGGTTAACAACACCGATTTGGAAGCCCGCAGGATCGCGGAAGAGGCGATGACAATTGCCGCTTCCCTCTGCATCTACACGAATCAACAGATAACGGTCGAGGAACTTTAGGCCCGGACCGGCCGTGAAACGTTTTTTATCAGGTGACACCATGATTCATCTCAAACCGTCCGAGATCGTTGCAGAACTCGACAAATACATCATCGGGCAGGACAAGGCCAAGCGGTCAATGGCGATTGCCCTGCGGAACCGCTGGCGCCGGCAGCAGGTGCCCGACGATCTCCGGGACGAAATCGCACCGAAGAACATTATCCTGATCGGCCCGACCGGGGTCGGTAAGACCGAGATTTCGAGACGCTTGTCCCGGTTTACCGATTCGCCCTTTACCAAGGTGGAGGCCTCCAAGTTCACCGAAGTCGGTTATGTCGGTCGGGATGTCGAATCGATGGTGCGGGACCTGGTGGAAGTGACCGTCACCAAGGGAAAGTCCGAAGAGAGCGAACGGGTGCAGGAGAAGGCCAGACAGAACGCCGAAGAGCGCATGCTCGATCTGCTGCTTCCCCGTGGTGGACAGCCCGAGGCCAACCCCGGAACCGCCGCGCCGGGACCCCAGGAGATCACGGCGCTCACGGTGGCCGACAAGGTGTCGCCCACGCGCGAGAAGCTGCGCCGGATGCTGCGCGACGGCCGGCTCAACGACCGCTATGTCGATCTGGATGTGGCCGACCGCTCGATGCCGATGGTTGAAATATTTTCAAACATCGGCATGGAGGAAATGGGCATCAACTTCAGGGACATGCTCGGCGGACTGCTGCCCAAGGGAACCAAGCGGCGCAAAGCCAAGGTTGCGGAGGCCATGAAAATCCTGACCCAGGAGGAAGCCCAGAGCCTGATCGACATGGAAAAAGTGGTGCGGCTTGCCATCGAAAAGGTCGAACAATCCGGCATCATCTTCCTGGACGAGATCGACAAAATCGCCGGGCGCAGCAGCGGTCAAGGGCCCGATGTCTCGCGGGAAGGCGTGCAGCGGGATCTGCTGCCGATCGTCGAGGGCAGCACGGTAACCACCAAGTACGGTCCAGTGAAAACCGACCATATTCTTTTCATCGCCTCGGGTGCCTTTCACGCAACCAAACCCTCGGATCTGATTCCCGAACTGCAGGGCCGCTTTCCGATCCGGGTCGAGCTCGATTCCCTGGGGCACGAGGAATTTTACAGAATACTGACCGAACCGAAAAATGCGCTGCTGCTTCAGTATTTAGAATTGCTCAGGACCGAGGGGGTGGAAATCGTCTTCGACGATGATGCGGTCCGGGAGATCGCCAAGATTGCCGAGGAGGTCAACAACAATACCGAGAACATCGGCGCGCGACGTCTGCACACCATTCTCGAATACCTGCTGGAAGATATTCTGTTCGATGCTCCCGATCAAGCCGAAAAGCGCATTGTCATCACGCATGAGTATGTCATCAAGCGGTTGAAAGGGGTCAAAGACGATGAAGATCTGAGTCGCTATATTTTGTAATAGATAAGGGGAAAAGGGATAAGGGTTTAGGTGATAGGTTTTAGGTGATAGGTATAGTGTGTAAGGTAAAGGGTATAAGGTATAGGATGTAATGTAAAGGGTTTAAGGTGTCGGGTGCAAGGTATAGGGTAAAAAGAAGGAAGGGCGAACGGCGGAAGGCGAACGGCAAAATCAATTTTTCAGATAAAAAATTTATGAAACGCAGCAGAATTGCTCAAAACTAAGGGTTACCGCCCATGAACGAAGAGGTTGCCGGCATACTCATCGAATCCCTGCCGTACATCCGGCGCTTTTCTGGGATGACCATCGTGATCAAGTACGGTGGTCACGCCATGGTGGACGACCAGCTCAAGGAGGATTTCGCGCGTGACGTCACCCTGCTGAAGTTTATCGGGCTCAACCCGGTGGTGGTGCACGGCGGAGGACCGCAGATCAATTCCGTCCTCCAGCAAATGGGCATCCAATCGACCTTTGTTAAAGGCATGCGCCTGACCGACACCCCGACCATGGATGTGGTCGAAATGGTGCTGGGAGGCAAGGTCAACAAGGCCATCGTGGCCCAGATCAACCGACAGGGCGGCAAGGCGGTAGGCCTCTCCGGCAAGGACGGCGGACTGATCCAGGCCAGGAAGCTCCACATCGTCTTCCAGAACGACGAAAACACGCCTCCGGAGATTATCGATCCGGGCCACGTGGGCGAGGTGACCCTTATCAATCCGGATTTGATCAACACCCTGACGCAGCGCGGTTTCATTCCGATCATAGCGCCCGTCGGAGTCGGCGAGAGCGGTGAGACTTACAACATCAACGCCGACATGGTGGCCTGCCGGGTGGCAGTGGCTCTGGCGGCCGGGCGGTTGATCTACCTAACCGACGTCGATGGTGTGCTTGATGCCGACGGCAAGCTGATTTCGTCCATCGATGCGGTCACTATTCGACAGTTGAGTAAGGCGGGAATCATCACGGGCGGCATGATCCCCAAAATCAATTATGCGCTGGAGGCTCTCCAGCAGGGTGTGGAAAAAGTGCCGATCATCAACGGCAAAAAGCGCCATGCCCTTCTGCTGGAACTCTTCACCGACAGGGGTATCGGCACGGAAGTGACAATGACATGATAAAAAGGTAAAAGGTTCAAGGTTCAAGGTAAAAGGTTAACCTACCTGACCGACTCAATTGACACTAATGGTTTTCATGTACCGTCGTGATGTGAAAGGCTGTGAGCATTTACAACGACATAAACCGATAACCGGCTAACGGGCCAACCGGCGAAACGGCCCAGGGGGCTGACAGATGCCCAGCGAGACCATCAAGAAAGCCGACGTCTTCATAGCGGCGACCTACAAAAGGTTGCCGGTTGTATTGACCAGAGGTGAAGGCTGTACGCTCTGGGACGAATCCGGCAGGGCCTACCTCGACTTTGTGGCTGGTATTGCGGTCTGCAACTTGGGGCATGCCCACCCGGCCGTCACTCTTGCCGTGGCCGAGCAGGCGGCTCGGTTGGTGCACGTTTCAAACCTTTTTTACACCCAGCCCCAGGCCGATGTGGCCGCCCTGCTGGTGGAAAACAGTTTCGCGGACCGGGTCTTTTTCTGCAACAGCGGGGCTGAGGCCAACGAAGCGGCCATCAAGCTGGCCCGCAAGTATTTCTACGAGAAAGGCGATTCCGACCGCTTCCGGATCGTTGCTATGGACAAGTCGTTTCACGGGCGCACCATGGCGACCCTTTCGGCAACCGGTCAGGAGAAGATCCGTAAGGGGTTTGATCCGGTGCTTGGCGGGTTTGATTTTGTGCCGTTCAACGACATCACGGGTCTTAAAGCCAAGCTCGATTACAGAACCGCCGCCGTGCTGCTCGAACCGATCCAGGGAGAGGGCGGCGTGCGCTGCCCGAGCGCCGGCTATCTCGAGGCCGTCCGTGCGCTTTGCAACGAAACCGGCACGCTTCTGATCTTCGATGAAATCCAGACCGGGATGGGGCGGACCGGAAGACTGTTCGCCTATGAACACTTCGGCATCGAGCCGGATATCATGACCCTGGCCAAGGCTCTGGCCAACGGCCTGCCGATGGGCGCGATGCTGGCCCGTGAACAGGTGGCAGAGGCCTTCGGGCCGGGTTCCCATGCAACCACCTTCGGCGGGACGCCCCTTGTGACCGCAGCATCCCACGCAGTCCTGCGCCAGATGCTCGAAAACGACATTCCGGAAACCTGTCGCAAAGCCGGCGCTTATTTTTTCGACCGGCTGTTGCAGCTCAAGGAGCGGCACCCCATCATCGAAGAGGTGCGCGGCCTGGGTCTGCTGCTGGGATTAAAACTCGCCGTCGACGCCGAACCGGTCGTTCTGAAATGCCTGGAAAGAGGTTTTCTGATCAATTGGATCCAGGGTGACATCTTGCGGTTCGTGCCGCCGTTGATCGTCACGATACAGGAGATCGATCGGATGATCGACTGCCTGGACGATGTATTGACCGACCTCGTGCGCGGTGAAAGGACAGCAGTACAATGATGGCGCAGGATCAATTAAAAGGAGGAGCAAGTTGACGGAAAAAATAAAAAAAGTCGTTCTGGCCTATTCCGGTGGTTTGGATACCTCCGTTATCCTCAAATGGTTGATCGAGACTTACCAATGTGAGGTGATCACTTTTTCGGCCGATATCGGCCAGGAAGACGATTTCGACCAGATAAGGGAAAATGCCCGCAAGACCGGCGCATCCAAGATCTACATCGAAGATTTAAAGGAAATTTTTGTCAGAGATTATGTCTTTCCGGCCTTCCGCGCCAATGCCATCTATGAGGGCCAGTACCTGCTCGGCACCTCTCTGGCTCGTCCGTTGATCGCCAAACGACAGGTCGAAATTGCCAAGCTCGAAGCGGCGGATGCCGTCAGCCACGGCGCCACGGGCAAGGGAAACGACCAGGTGCGCTTCGAACTGGGGTATCTGGCGCACGAGCCGCACATCAAAATCGTCGCGCCCTGGCGTGAATGGGACCTGACCTCGCGCACCGCTCTGATGGCCTTTGCCCGCAAACACGGCATTAAAGTGCCCACCACCCACGAGAAACCTTACAGCACCGACTCCAACCTACTCCACATCAGCTATGAAGGTGGCGTGTTGGAAGATCCGTGGGCAGCCGCCCCCGAAGACATCTACACCCTCACGGTTTCGCCGCGCAACGCGCCAGACACACCCGAAGACATCGAGATAACGTTTGAGGCCGGAGACCCGGTAGCCGTCAACGGTCGTGACTTTTCACCACCGGCGTTGCTGGCGGAACTCAACCACTTGGGCGGGCGGCACGGTATCGGGCGGATCGACATCGTGGAGAACCGCTTTGTCGGCATGAAGTCCAGAGGGGTCTACGAAACGCCGGGCGGCACCATTCTGCGAACGGCTCATATGGCGATGGAATCGATCACGTTGGATCGCGAGGTGATGCACCTGCGCGACGGGCTAATTCCCAAGTATGCCGAGCTGATTTACAACGGGTTCTGGTTCGCGCCTGAAAGGTCTGTTCTGCAGAAACTGATCGATGAGACCCAGAAAAATGTCAGCGGCGTCGTGCGGCTCGAGCTTTTCAAGGGCAATTGCCGGGTCCTGGGCCGCAAGTCCGATGCCTCCATTTACCGGGTCGATTTCGCGACATTCGAGGACGATGCCGTATACAGCCAGAAAGACGCCGAAGGGTTTATCCGGCTCAACGCGCTTCGGCTGCGCATCCTTAAAATGCTGTCGAACCGATAAAAACTTAAAGTTATACTTTACAAAAAAAGCTTTATCGTAGAGGTCGGTAATGGAAGAGAAAACATGGGGCGGTCGATTCACTGAAAAAACCGACCGTCGGGTGGAAGCCTTTACGGCTTCCATCGATTTCGACAAGCGCCTGTATTCCTACGACATCGACGGCAGCATCGCGCATTGCCGCATGCTGGCCAAGGTCGGAATCATTACGGAGGACGAGGCGGCGTCCCTGGTCGAAGGTCTCGGCAAAATCAAACGAGAGTTGGACCGAGGCGCATTTCAATTCGATGCCGGTCAAGAAGACATCCACATGCACATTGAAACCCGGCTGGTGGAGGAGGTCGGTAAAGTCGCCTTGAAGCTTCACACGGCCAGGAGCCGTAACGACCAGGTGGCACTGGATGTGCGCATGTTCTTAAGGGATGAAACCGTTCGAATCATCGACCAGCTGATAAACCTGAGAAAGGTGCTGGTCGACCTGGCCGAGCAGACCATTGATGTCGTCATGCCGGGATACACCCATTTGCAGCGGGCCCAGCCGGTGTTGTTTGCCCACCATCTGATGGCTTACTACGAGATGTTCACGCGTGACACGCAACGAATGCGGGACGGGTTGAAACGGACCGACGTCATGCCTCTCGGTACGGCAGCGCTTGCAGGGACGACCTATCCGATCGATCGCGAGGTCACGGCCGAGTTGCTCAACTTCCCCAAAATATCGGCCAACAGCCTCGACGCCGTCGCGGACCGTGATTTCAGCCTCGAATTCCTCTCGGCCGCCAGCATCTGCATGGTTCATCTGAGCCGGCTCTCCGAAGAAATGATTCTGTGGTCGACGGCGGAGTTCGGATTCATCGAACTGCCGGACGCCTTCGCTACCGGCAGCAGCATCATGCCCCAGAAGAAAAATCCCGATGTGGCGGAACTCGTGCGCGGCAAGTCCGGCCGCGTCTTCGGTAGTTTGATGGCCCTCTTGACCGTCATGAAAGGCTTGCCGCTGGCTTATAACCGCGACCTGCAGGAGGACAAGGAGCTCCTTTTCGACAGCGTCGACACCCTCCAGGCCTGCCTCGAGATCTATACCATGATGCTTCCCAAAATTAAGGTGAACCGTGAGATCATGCGCGCGGCCACGCAGACCGGATATATAAATGCCACCGACTTTGCCGATTACCTGGTCGGAAAGGGGATGCCCTTTCGCAATGCGCATCACTGCGTGGGACAGGCGGTCGGTTACGCCCTTGCGCACAAAAAGGAACTCCACGACCTCTCGCTGGACGAGCTCAAGTCATTCTCGGCGCTGATCCAGGAGGATGTCTTCGAGATATTGTCGATCGAGGCGATGATCGATCGCCGCCGGTCGGCCGGCGGCACCGCCACGGAAAATGTGCGCGCAGCCATAGCGGTGGCCAGAGCCGCCCTCGAGCCGTAACGGGATTGGCGGCGGACATTGACAGGCGGAGGAGACAGCCGGTTGTCCAATCCGCAGCGCAGCGGTTCACACACTTCGAGTCGGTGCGGTTCGGACAACCGTGACGTCATCCGGACCACAGGTAACAAGATGAGAGTGAAACTGGTTTTCGGGCGACTATTGGTCATCTTGTCGGTGCTCCCCGTCGGGCTTCAGGCCGGCTGCGGGATAAAAGATCCGCCGGTGCCGCCGCGCCGCTACCGGCCGCCGGCTATGACGGACTTGAGCTATCAATTGGACGGTCAAGCTCTCACCTTGTCATGGTCGGTTCCCGAAACCAGAGACGGTGATGCGGCCGATCCTGTCGGCTGCTTTGTCTACAAGGCCAAACAGCCGCTTGTCAACACGGATTGCCCGGACTGCTCGGAACCTTTTTCACCGGTAGCGGACCTTCAGATTCAAAAAGACGCTTCCGGCAATATTTTAACACGAACCATGACCTACACCGGTGTTCTTGTGCAGGGTTTCATATACACCTATAAGATCGCATGCTATGCGCGTGACGGCGGTTTGGGAGCGGATTCAAACATTGTCAACTTTAGCTTCTGAGGAAAAACAAAGGGCCTATTAACAGGCGGATCAGCCGCGTTTCACGTCAATCTGATTGTCAGTGTCGCTTATCTGGTCAACCGGCAATCGGGCCAACCGGCTAAGCGACCGACCGGTCAACCGGGAATCTTCGGAGAGAACACGATGCACCACTTTCAGTATCACCACGATGAACTTTTTTGCGAGGACGTTGCGGTTAGAGAAATTGCCGACGCGGTCGGCACACCGTTCTACCTATACAGCCGTGCCACCTTGGAGCGTCATTTCAGAGCCTTCGACGGCGCCTTCGCGAACACAGACCGTCTGGTGTGTTTCTCGGCCAAAGCCAATGCCAGTCTGGCGATTTTAACCCTATTGAACCGGCTCGGCAGCGGGCTCGACATTGTCTCCGGTGGCGAACTCTTCCGCGGGTTGAAGGCGGGCATCGCCCCCGACAAAATCGTTTACTCGGGTGTTGGTAAAAAATCGGACGAGATCGATTTCGCTTTGCAGAGCGGCATTCTGATGTTCAATATCGAATCGGTCGACGAATTGGACCTGATTAACCGCCGGGCAGGCGAACTCGGCAAAAAAGCGCCGATTGCGATCCGTGTCAACCCGGACGTCGATCCCAAGACCCACCCCTATATTTCGACCGGCTTGAAGAAGAACAAGTTCGGTATCGACGTCGTCACGGCGCTGGAAGCCTACAAGGCGGCCCGAAAACTCGAAAACGTTGCGGTCGTCGGTATCGACTGCCACATCGGGTCACAGATCACCGACCTGAAGCCGTTTGCCGATGCCCTCGAAAGCCTCAAAACCCTGATGCATGAACTAAAATCGGTCGGCATCGACATCCGATACCTGGACATGGGGGGCGGTTTAGGCATCACCTACGACCAGGAATTGCCGCCGGCTCCCGACGAATACGCCCGGGCGATCGTCACCGCGCTCAAGGAACTGCCGGTCAAGCTGATTTTAGAGCCCGGGCGGGTGATCGTCGGCAACGCCGGAATTCTCATCACACGGGCGCTTTACAGAAAAATGGGCACCGAGAAGAACTTTTTTGTCGTGGACGCCGGGATGAATGATCTGCTGCGGCCGACCCTCTACCAGGCTTTTCACGCAATTCAGCCCGTGGTTTTAAAAACCGATCAGAAGTTGACTGCCGACGTCGTCGGCCCGATCTGCGAAACAAGCGATTTTCTGGCCCGTGATCGCGAAATGGTTGACGTGCGCAACGGTGACTTGCTGGCGGTCATGAGCACGGGGGCTTACGGGTTCAGCATGTCTTCCAACTACTGCTCCCGACCCCGGGTGGCCGAAGTGATGGTCAGCGGAGACCGGTTTTACGTCATCCGGGCGCGGCAAGGCTACGAGGATCTGGTGGTCGGGGAAACCGTGCCGCCATTGTTAGAGGCGTGATGAGTTTGCACGCTCTAGTCGCTGAGCACCCCTTGCGCTTCGGATAACGCTTGGAGAAAAGGACATCTCTGTCCTTCATGTTATCGTTAACAGTCGGATGACGGATAAAACACATGAATAAAGAAGCAGCCAACACAAAACGAATTCCCTTTTTCAAAATGAGCGGTAGCGGAAACGATTTTATCCTGATCGACAATCGCCGCCAGGATTTCGAGGACTCGCAATTGAGTCGTTTCATCGTCAATGTTTGCCGTCGTAAACTTTCCGCGGGCGCAGACGGCCTGATTTTGATCGAATCTTCCACAATGGCAGACTTCAAGTGGCGCTTTTACAATTCGGATGCCAGCCGGGCTGATATGTGCGGCAACGGTGCCCGCTGTGCCGCCCGTTACGCCTTTGTCAATGGAATTGCCGGCCCCGAGCTCACCTTCGAAACCGATGTGGGGATCGTTTCGGCCTCAATTGTCGCGGACAGGGTCAAGGTGGGAATGACCGATCCTTCCGAGGTGACGCCAAACATCATGCTCGATCTGGTCGCCGGCAGTCGCCAGATGGCAGCCATAAACACCGGGGTTCCTCATGTCGTTCTCGAAGTTCCCGATCTCGAAACAACCGATGTCTGCGGCATCGGACGGGAAATTCGGTATCACCAGAGATTTGCGCCGGCCGGCAGCAACGTCAATTTCATTACATCTCTGGCAGAAGACACCATTGCGGTTCGAACCTATGAGCGCGGTGTGGAGAACGAAACCCTCGCCTGTGGTACCGGTTCCATCGCAGCGGCTCTGGTAAAGGCCGCCCGCCATGGCACCGGTTCACCGATCCACGTCAAGACCCGCGGCGGGACCCTGTTGACGATCCATTTTACGCGCCGCGGCGGGCGCTTCCGGGATGTCTATCTCGAAGGGGACGCCCGCATTATTTACAGCGGCGAAATGTGGCCCGAAGCCTGGGCGTGACGGCTTAAGGGTCCCAGAAAAAAATAATTCCACATTCTTGCTTGTCTTTTGGCCCGTCTACTGCGTTACATCCAACGACACGTATCTCGATATGCGCCGCTGGATGTGCCTTGTAGACGAACCCAAATCCGGCGCAATCTTGTGGAATTATTTCTTAC
>JARFQH010000074.1 GCA_029287875.1 Desulfobacteraceae bacterium
GGCACCGCATCTGCTTTGTTGTCGGGCACTTGAAGTACAAAAGTACGTCTGCGCGCCCGACGCCTTGCATCTGCGGCACCCTGTAAACGCTTACAATTAGGTGGTTTGAAGCGCATCGGACTTTGCAACCCTGTGAACGGTGAAGGAAGGGCTAAAACGGTCGCTGCGGTTGGCATCGGTTCTCAGTAAAACAAGAACCCAATAACTTACGCCAGGAGGTTCTTGACATCGATCGTGTATTGAAATAGGAGAGACCGGAAATCATATGGTCCCACCCGCTTACTTGGAAACACACTAAAAAAAGGAGGTTGACGATGTCGGCAAAGCTCATCAAAGGCACGGAAATCCGCGAAGAAATCCTGGAAGAAATCACGGCAGAGGTTGCCCAAATCAAAGCAAAGCACGGCGTGGTTCCCGGGCTTGTCACGATTCTCGTGGGAGAAAATCCGGCCTCCATCTCTTATGTGACCCTCAAGATCAAGACCGCTCACCGCGTCGGCTTCAAAGAGATCCAGGACAGTCAACCTCCGGATATTTCCGAGGCGGACCTGCTGGCGTTGATCGACAAGTACAACAAGGATGATTCGATCAACGGCATTCTGGTCCAGCTGCCGCTCCCCAAACACGTCAATGAAAAAAAGGTCCTCAATGCCATCGATCCGGATAAGGACGTGGACGGTTTCCATCCGGTCAACGTGGGGCGCCTGATGATCGGCGGCAGTGAGGTCAAGTTTCCGCCGTGCACACCGGCCGGCATCCAGGAAATGATCGTTCGCGCCGGCGTGGAAACCAGCGGCGCCGAGGTGGTGGTGGTTGGACGTTCCAACATCGTCGGCAAACCGATCGCCAACATGATGGTGCAAAAGGGCCCCGGCGCCAATTCGACGGTCACCGTGGTTCACACCCGCACAAAGGATCTCGCCGCTCATTGTAAGCGGGCCGACATTCTGATCGTGGCCGCCGGCGTTCCCGGATTGGTGAAACCGGAGTGGATCAAGCCGGGGGCCTGCGTTATCGACGTCGGCGTCAACCGCGTGGGCGAAAAGGTCAGCGAAAAAACCGGTAAAAAAATCGCGATCCTGAAGGGCGATGTCGATTTCGATGCGGCCAAGGAGATAGCCGGTTGGATCACTCCGGTTCCGGGTGGTGTCGGACCGATGACCATAACCATGCTCATGAAAAATACCCTCAAATCCCTCAAATTCCGCTTGGGAATTGCCTGAAGACAGAATGACAGTTCATGGGGGAGGCGACCGGCCTTCCCCGTGGCCTGCAAACCAAATTATACCTGACACATTTGTTGAACGAGGTCTACAAATCCTTACGCGTGCGCGTCCTTGACTGGCAGAGCTTTTCGATTTCATTCCTGGCATTCTTCTTGACAGGCAGCGAGGCATAGGGTAGAATTTATATAGCTTAAAAAATGCAAGGGCAAAGCCACCGAAAGGCGGCGACGCAAAACCATGGGTCTACAGCCGTGAGGCCAAGATTGCCAGGTTGCCAAAGTCAGTTTTTATGCGCCTTTGGGTATTTGGCCCAAAGGCGTTTTTTTTACTAAAGCATCGGCCGTCGATGGCCGATACTGCTATCAGGAAACGACGGAATAAACGGTTCGCCAAATAGTTGAAGTGGGATGCCCGGTGAAGAGGGCTGTGAGGTTCGGGTCATCTGGGATTCACGGAAATCGAGATAATATACTGTAATTATTATAGGATATATTTACCATGCGAAAAAAAATCTCCCTGGTTATCCTGAGTAATTCCGGAGCTTCAGCCAAACAGTTCACGATTTCTGCCATGTTTCTAAGAGTGTTCATTGCCGGCTGCCTGATTGCCGCCACCGCTCTGGGTTACGATTATTACCGCCTGAAGATATCAGCCGTTACCGCGCTTAATAACACCTTTCAGCTTACCAACCAGACCGATGAAATCATGCGCCAGCGCGAGCAGATCCAGGAGTTTGCTGAAGAAATCTCGACCCTTAAGACCAAATTGGTCGCACTCAACGATTTCGAGAAAAAAATCCGCATTATTGCCAACATCGAAAGCACGGAAGAACAGGACAACCTGTTTGGTATCGGTGGTTCGATCCCCGAGGATCTCGACACCCAAATCCCGTTGACCCAGAAACACAACAGCCTGATGCGGGAAATGCACGAACAGGTCGGTCAGCTGCACCTCGCCACCCACAATCAGGATCAGAATTTCGACACCCTGCTTAAACGTCTTCAGGATCAGCAGAACCTGCTGGCCTCAACCCCGGCCGTGCGGCCCTGTCCGGGATGGACGACCTCCAGTTTTGGTTACCGGATATCCCCTTTCACCGGGCGCCGGGAGTTTCACAAAGGCTTTGACATCGCCAATCGCAAGGGAACCCCTATTACCGCTACTGCTGATGGGATGGTTGCCTTTGCCGGATCTAAGGGATTGCTGGGCAATGCGGTTGTCGTCGACCACGGCCACGGTATGGTGACCCGTTACGGCCACCTCGAAAAAGTGATGGTCAAGCGCGGCACTTCGGTCAAGAGGGGCGACACGATCGGCTTGATGGGCAACACCGGCAGAAGCACGGGACCTCATGTGCACTATGAAGTCCACCTGAACGGCATTCCGGTCAACCCGGTCAAGTACATCCTCAACTAATCCCGTACCAAAATTTCTCCGATCACGGCTCAGAGAGTCGGCATCACCCCTAAGAGAGGGGTGTCGGCCTGTCTGTAGTGTCTATTCAGACATAAATTGTCTTATCCATTGTCGACCGCTGCTCGATATTTGAAGCCTGGGGACATGACAATGTGCATCGGCAGTGTTATTTGGGTTTCAGATTTCAGGGCGTGCCTGCCCGACCGCTTAAAGTAATGCCAATTATCAAATTACAAGCACCAAAATACAAATAATTTAAATTGCCGATTGCACCTCTCAAAACGCCTTTCGCCGGCTCTTGGCGATATTGACCCCGGGATCCTGAATAATTAACGTTTTAAGGTTGAGACCACAGGTCCATGTGCTATAATCACCCACCTCGGCCAGCTTTGAGGTTTGTTTTTTTACCCGGGAGGTTTAAGCCATCATGCTTTCAAGTTTTCTTACCAAAGTGTTCGGCAGCAAAAACGAGCGGGAGTTAAAGAAGCTCCAGCCGATCATAGAACAGATCAATGCCCTCGAGACCGATCTGAAGGCATTAAATGACGAGCAGTTAAAGGGTCATACCGCTAAATTCAAAGAGCGCCTGCACAACGGCGAACCGCTGGATGACCTGTTACCGGAGGCTTTTGCTGTGGTCAGGGAGGCGTCGCGGCGCACCCTCAACATGCGCCACTTCGATGTGCAGTTGCTTGGCGGTATCGTTTTACATCAGGGCAAAATCGCCGAAATGAAGACCGGTGAGGGGAAAACGCTGGTTGCGACCCTGCCGGCCTATCTGAACGCCCTGACCGGCAAGGGTGTTCACATCATTACGGTGAACGATTATCTGGCTGGCCGCGATACCCGATGGATGGGAACCATCTACACATTTTTGGACCTGACGGTCGGGACCATCGTTCACGGCCTGGATGATGCCGAGCGAAAAAAGGCTTACGGGGCGGACATCACTTACGGTACCAACAACGAGTTTGGTTTCGACTACCTGCGGGACAACATGAAGTTCGATCGCCAGAGCCTGGTGCAAGGAGAACTTCACTACGCGATCGTCGACGAGGTCGACAGCATTTTGATCGATGAAGCCCGGACGCCGTTGATCATTTCCGGGCCGGCCGAACGGTCGACCGATTTGTACTACCAGGTCAACAACATCATCCCGCGCCTCAAAAAGGAGAGCGACTACTCGATCGACGAAAAGGCCCGCACCGTCGTTCTGACAGAGGAAGGGGTGGCCAGGGCCGAGAAACTGCTGCAGGTCGACAACATCTACGACCCCAAGCACATCGAACTGCTGCACCACGTCAACCAAGGGCTCAAGGCCCACACTCTGTTCAAGCGCGATGTCGACTACATTGTAAAAAACGGCGAGGTGATCATCGTCGACGAGTTCACCGGTCGACTCATGCCGGGAAGGCGTTACAGTGAAG
>JARFQH010000073.1 GCA_029287875.1 Desulfobacteraceae bacterium
ATTGGATTGAATGGCTACTGTCTGAGTGCATTTACTCTCTTGCCAAAAATTTTCCTTCCCCCTTCCACCCCTGTTGTGGCATCACTGATCCTCTGAATTCACTGTTTTTATTTTATAAAAAAAGTCAGATTAATTCTGACAGCCTGAAATCCAAGTACTTGTATCCATGAGGTATTTAGTATACTAAGCTCGTTTCACAGGGGTCGTCGGACAGACTCTTCGCCCCAATTTGGGCCGTTAAAACGGCGAACAGTGCGCGGCATTCTTTCTTGCTGTACGCCGCATTTTGGGCTATTTCAACCTCTGACGAACTGGTTCGCCGCCGGGCAGGACAACCAGGTGCCACCGTCCGGTCCACGACCATACCGAATCCATGCTGAAGGAAAGTACCGGATGAGAGCGTCGGTCCTCATTTTCATAAATATGCTGGTGATGGCCTGGATATCGGTCCTGCCTCCGATTTGTGGGATCAGCGTTGCGGCGGATGATCAAGTCCAGAGCGAAACACCTGATTTTACAAAGTTTTCATTAGAAGAGCTGAAAAACGTCGAAATCATATCGGCTTCAAAGAGACCCGGAAACGTTTGGGACGCTGCTTCGGCTGTATATGTGATCACCAAGGAACAGATTCGGCGTTCAGGGGCGACCAGCATCCCCGAAGTGCTGCGGTTGTCCCCGGGTGTCCATGTGGCCCGTATCAGCGCCACGGAGTGGGCCGTCAACATCCGGGGGCTCAACAACCAGTTCGCCGAAAACCTGCTTGTTCTCATGGACGGCCGCAGCGTTTACACACATGTCTTTTCCGGTGTGTTCTGGGATGTGCAGGACACGGTCATTGAGGACATTGAGCGGATCGAGGTGGTCCGGGGGCCGGGGGCCGCACTTTGGGGGAGCAACGCCGTTAACGGTGTCATCAATATCATCACCAAAAACGCACACGAGACCCAGGGCGGAAAGGCCGTGGCATTGGTCGGCAACGAAGAACAGATTGCCAGCCTCCGCTATGGCGGTACGCTGGGCCGACAGACGTCTTACCGGGCCTATGGCAAGTTTTTCAACCGGGGGGATTTGAACAGTGTCGCTGGAGGCTTAGAGGATGCCACCGGCAATCCGCAGTCGAGCGATAACTGGCGTTCCGGTCGGGCAGGGTTCCGCCTCGACACAGCGCCCGTCAATGATGTACCGGTCGCCGGAGCCAACACCTTCAACTTGCAGGGGGAAGCTTACAGAAACAGGTACAACAAGGAGTTCGAGCGGCGCTCGATACTCTTTCCCACCGCCCCCACGGGTCAAGGCCTGCAAAAAGACGACTCCGAGGCCAGTGGGTTCTACTTGCTGGGACGATGGCAGCACACCCTCTCACCGGCTTCGCAAACAGCGCTACAGTTCTATTTCGACCACGGCGAAAAGGATTACGATCCGGCCAGCGGTAAAGTGAATACGGCCGATCTGGATTTTCAGCACGACCTGACCGTCGCGAAAAACCACGACATCGTGTGGGGCCTGCAGTATCGATTCATCTCCGATGAATTCCGGAACAGCCCCAACTTCAGCATGGACCCGCAGGATTTGAATCAAAACCTGTGGAGCGCCTTCATCCAGGACCAGATCCACCTGGCGCCCGATCTGCTTACATTGACCTTGGGGTCGAAATTTGAACACAACGAGTTCACCGGGCTGGAAATCCAACCGAGCCTCCGGCTAATGTATACACCGTACCGGCAACTGGCCCTTTGGACGGCCGTCTCAAGGGCCGTTCGCGTTCCTTCACGGCTCGAATTGCACGGCCGGATCAGCGACCAGTTTCTCCTGCCTGTTGTCGATCCCAATGTTCCGGTGGTGGTCAACGTTCAGGGCAACGCAGATCTCGATAGCGAAAAACTCACGGCCTACGAATTCGGTCTGCGCCTGATGCCGACACAATCCCTGTGGTTCGATACCGCCCTGTTTTACAATGACTACGATGACTTGATCGGCCTCGAGCAGATCTCCGGCACCCCGCCGACCGGGCCGTACGACCTGGCCTACGCCAACAACGCCACCGGACGAGCCTATGGCGTGGAGATTGCCGCCGATTGGCAGGTCATGCCCAACTGGCGATTGGCGGGCACCTATACCTACCTGAACACGCAAATCGACAAAAACCTGGTCGCTGACCCGAACATCGCCGAACTCGTCTCCCGGGGGGTCAATCCGCGCAATGTCGTCTCCATCCGGTCGTACTTGAACGTAACACCACAGATCGATTTCGATGCGGCGCTCCGCTTTGTGGGCAGCCTGCCGGAAAGGAACATCGACAGCTACACGAACATGGATGTCCGGCTGGCCTGGCGCCCTTTCCCGAAACTGGAACTGTCTCTGGTGGGGCAGAATCTCCTGGAGGAGGGGCATGCGGAGTTCTCGACGCTGGAGGTCCAACGCAGCGTCTACGGTAAAATCGACTGGCATTTCTAAGGGCCCGCCCGATGGCAGCATTATCCGGAAAATGGCACACGAGAAAAATCGGCGTCGCGCGGGTCGCCGTGTCTCTCCTGTTCTGCCTGTTGATCTTCCGACCGGCGGCGGTTTGGGGCGGTCCCCTCACCGGTACCGAATATGACGTCAAAACCGGCTTCATTTACAATTTCGCGAATTTCGTATCGTGGCCCCCGGCCGCTTTCAAGGACAAGGGTGACGACCTGGTCCTGTGCCTTGCGTCCGATACGCCTGCCGCAGACGCCCTGTTCAAATTAAACGATCAGACCATCAGGGGAAGAAAAATCAAGGTCATCCCTTACTCACAGGAGAGTTGCCTCGACGCTAGCCATATCCTCTATATCGCCACCCAAGACAAAAACCTGGTTCAGAAGCTTCTCGGCATTGCGCGGAAACGCAACATATTGACCATCGGAGAGATCGAGGGCTTCACCCAGATGGGCGGCGTCATCAATTTCTTCGAAGAACAAAATCGCCTGCGCTTCAAAGTCAATATCGATGCCGCCAAGAGGGCCGGATTGACGATGAGTTCGCAATTGCTCGGCTCTGCACAGATTTACAGAGAGGAGCATAAGTAAGATGGGCGCCTTACGGGACATCTCGATTCGATGGAAGCTTAAATTGATCATAATGCTCACCAGCGGCATCGCCCTGCTGTTTGCTTCCGCGGCCCTGATGTTCAAGGACATCACCGAGACACGCCAGAACCTGCGCAACGATCTCGCCAGCCTGGCTCAGGTGATCGGGGCCAACAGCATCGGGGCTATCGTATTCAACGATCGCGTCACAGCGGAAACCAACCTGGCGGCCCTCAGCGCCAAACCATATGTCGTTCTGGCCTGCATCTACGATCGCGACGGACAACCGTTCGCAGTTTTCGTACACCAGGACGAAAAGGACCGTCTTTCCATCCCCAACCTGCGGGAGCCCGGCCAATACTTTGACGGCGACTACCTGTTCGTGTTCAACCCCATCCTACAGGAAGAAAAAGTCATCGGCACGATTTGCATTCAATACGATCTTAGCGGCACCAAAAGGGAGATATACGCCTCGGTGGCCATATTCGGGATCATCGTTTCGGCCGCGTTCCTGATCGCCTGGCTGTTGTCCGCCTCGCTCCAGAAGGTGGTCTCCCAGCCGATTCTGAGCCTGACCGAGGTGGTCGGGTCTGTGTCCGAACAAAAGGATTTTTCGGTCCGGGTCCAAAAACACTCCCAGGATGAAATCGGTGTTTTGATCGATGCCTTCAACGGGATGCTCGCCGCACTCCAGTCCCGCGATCAAAAACTCCAGGAATACCGCGAACACCTGGAAGAACAGGTGACCGCCCGTACGATGGCGTTGAGCGACACCAACAAAATGCTCCAAGCCGCCAAGGAGGCGGCCGAATCGGCCAGCCGGGCCAAAAGCGAATTCCTTGCCAATATCTCTCATGATATCCGCACGCCGATGAACGCCGTAATCGGTTTCTCCGAGCTTCTCACACCGCTGATCACCGATCCCAAACAGAAAAACTACCTGGCATCCATCAGTTCCAGCGGCAAAAACCTTTTGAGCCTGATCAACGGCATCCTGGATTTGTCCAAAATCGAAGCGGGCAAGATGGAGCTCGAGTACGAACCGGT
Organism: Desulfobacteraceae bacterium; assembly: GCA_029287875.1. Lineage (GTDB taxonomy): Bacteria > Desulfobacterota > Desulfobacteria > Desulfobacterales > SG8-13 > JARFQH01. The sequence goes on from JARFQH010000073.1 coordinate 4,101, forward strand.
CAGGCCGCGCGCCTTATTCGACGAGGTTCACAGGATGTTCACTGTGCAAGCCGCTGTGAAGAACATCGAAATGGTAATCGACTTTTCCGGGGAAATCCCCGACTGTTTGATCCTCGATGAGGTGCGTCTGAAGCAAATCCTCTTCAACCTCATCGGCAACGCCGTCAAATTCACCGAAAAGGGATTCGTGCGCATCGAAGTTCAAAAGCGGGACTCCGTGGGCGGCGACGGCATCGACCTGTCGATCACGGTCGAAGATACGGGCATCGGCATACCGGCACAGTATCACGCCGACATCTTCGAGGCCTTCAAGCAGAAGGACGGCCAAAGCACAAAGCGCTTCGGCGGCACCGGCCTGGGCCTTTCAATCACCAAGCGGCTGGTGAAGATGATGGACGGCACCATCACCGTTCAAAGCGAAGAAAACAAAGGCAGCCGATTCCAGATCGTCATCCCACACGTGGCGGTGGTGCCGGCAGCGGCCGAGCCCGAGGCTTTGCCCAGCACGGTGTCTGACGATATTGTCTTCGACCCGGCCTGCATCCTCGTCGTGGATGACCTGACCCTTAACCGTTTGTTGATCAAGGAGTATTTGGCCAAGATGCCGTTGACCATCATAGAAGCCGAAAACGGCGAAGATGCCGTGCGCCTGGCCAAGCAGCACCAACCGGACCTGATTCTGATGGACATCCGCATGCCGGTCCTGGACGGTATCGAGGCGACGAAACAGATCGGCCGCGACGAGGCGACCCGTGAAATTGCAGTGGTGGCCCTCACCGCTTCGGTCATGGAAGAAGAAAGAGATTCCTTGATGGCCATGGGGTTTGCCGGTTTTCTGGACAAGCCGGTCACCGAAGACGCTCTCTACCGGGAGCTGAAGCGCTTCATCAGCCATGCCGCTCGGCGGCACGAACCCCAAGAGGCGCCGGCCTCAGACCTGACCCCCGCCCGCTTCGATCTTTTTCCGCAGATTCTGGAACTCCTCGAAAACGAGTGCATGCAGCGCTGGACGGCCACTCGGCAAAACCTGTTTTTCGACGAGATCGACGACTTCGCCCGCCGGGTGAGCGCCCTGGGCGACGCCCATTCCCTGGCGATCCTGAGCCGGTACGGAATGGATCTGAGTGCCCACGTCAAGGCCTTCGACGTGGAACAGGTGAACAGCGCGTTGAGCCTCTATCCGCAGATCGTCGCCAAGTTGAAGTCCTTTTACCTGAAGAGAGAAAGGGAATCGATCGATGGACCTGAATCGAAATAACCGTTTCAAAATACTCATCGTTGACGACGTGCCCAAAAACATCCAGGTCGCCGCCAGCATCCTGCAGAGCGACAGTTATCATATCGCGTTTGCCCAGGATGGCCCGACGGCTTTGAGCCAAGTCGAGAGCAACCGCTTTGACCTGATCCTGCTGGATATCATGATGCCCCAGATGGATGGGTTCGAGGTCTGCCGCCGCATTCGAAACCGGCCGGACAACCGGGATACACC
>JARFQH010000143.1 GCA_029287875.1 Desulfobacteraceae bacterium
GTAATAGCGCTGCTCGACGGTCTCCACGGTGAGTTGTTTGCGCCCGCTCTTAAAAGATCGGGGCGCGTTCATGTATTGTTCGGCCAACCTGAGAATGCGTTGCGGCAAAGTAGCCGAAAAAAGGGCGGTCTGGTGGCCGGACGCGGTATGATCCAAAATGGTCTCGATGTCCGTGATGAAGCCCATGCTGAGCATTTCATCGGCTTCATCGAGTACGACGGTCGCCACCCCTTCGAGTTCGAGCACCTTTTTGCGAATCAGGTCGAGCAGGCGGCCGGGGGTTCCGACCACAACGTCCACGCCTTTTTTGAGACGCCTGATCTGGCGGTCATAAGGTTGGCCGCCGTATACGGCCAGCACACGCACGCCGATCTGCCGGCCGTAGGTGACGATGGCATCCGCCACCTGGATGGCCAGCTCCCGGGTGGGGGTTACCACCAAACTTTGCACATGGCGCTGACCGGTTTGAAGATTATGCAGGATGGGCAGGGAAAACGCAGCGGTTTTACCGGACCCTGTGTGGGATTGGCCAATCACATCCTGCCCGGCAAGCATGGCCGGAATGACGGCGGATTGGATTGGTGTCGGTGCGGCATAGCCGATGTCGGCGATCGTCCGAACCAGCTGCGGCTGCAAGTCAAACTCGTTAAAGTCGGGGGTCATCATGAAGCTCCTGTTTGCGTTTTGAAAGATACTCCGGGTCGCATATCCATCACGGGGGGTTCTGTTGCCTGTCAACAGTCGACCCACCGGCAAATAAGAGCCTCTCTGCTGCAACAAAAACGCCCGACCGAAAACGGTCGGGCCACCATCTGTAATCGTCAAAACAAAATTCAGAACTACTGATTTTGTAAGTTCATTAGATATCAAGGCCTCTAGAGAATTTTTTCAGATTGAAGTCAGGAGCCCTGAAATTATGTTGATATTTGCGATCCGAAACGAATTGCTTCAGCAACATAAGGCACCCGGTATCAAATTGCAAGCAAAAGTTCATTGGATGTCTCGATCCACTCCTTGAGGGTTTGGTGCGACTCTACACAGCTGAGGTCCGGTTTCCACTGACATTGGGCGCTTATTTCCACGCCTTCTTGAATCACGGACACCGGGCGATCCGACGAAACCACCACCACGACAATGTTGTCATGTTCGGCCGTGAACCGCAGCGCCGAGTTATAGCGTGCTCCCCGGGCGCGATCTTCACCGGGAACCGTTCGTCCGTCCAAAAGACAGGCAAATCCGTGCAGGTATGCGTCGGCGCCGATGTGCAGGGCACCATCGACTTTGGCCAGGGACTTTGACAATTCCAGGTTTTGAGAAAGCCGCAGATCCAGAGGTTTTTTAAGGCTCTGGCCGGAAATCTTTACGGGCTGTTCATTGAAGTCGATGACGAGCGTGCAGCCGTGCTCTTGGCTTTCGGCACAGCGAACGACACTGGTGATAATTTTATAGAGACGGTTGCTTGTTTCATCATCGAGATTCGATTCGAGCAGGATTTCCTCGACATTGACCAGGTTGGCCCGATGGGTGGTGGATTTGAATCGGCCGTCTGAAAAGCTGCAGACCACTTCGTTGTTGATGCGTAAAAATCCGTGTCTGCCCCGAAAATCGGCGATGACACTGAATGCCGGCAGCTTTTCCCCGGCAATTCCCAAAATGGTTTTGCCTTCCGAGACCAGCCGGCGATTTGAAGCTTCCACGGACAGCAGAAGTTTGCGCACGTGCTTGAAATTGGTCAGGTTGGGCTGTCCCGTTTCAGGGAATCTGGCAAAAAACTCCAATTCCGGTAGAGATCGCAAGTCGACAAAAATCAGCTCACCGATGGGCCATTGTCCCTCTTCACGGGTTCTGGAAATACCCAGCACGGCATCCAGAATCGGATAAGCCCGCAATTGAGTATCCCACCCGAGAAGGACATTCATTTGATCGACTACATAATCCCGCACGGCATGGGCCGAATATTCACTGAGAAAGCTGCCCGATATTCCGGTGTACAGCTCCTCTTCATTGGCGACGTCATGAGAAAACCGCCAGGCAGCGTGTTCAAGCCAGCATTCTGTAGGGCCGACAGAACACATGTCCGGATGATGCTCGGTAAACCACATCTGGTAAAAGACGGAACTGGATCGGCCGCCCCAGGAGATAAGACCGGTCAATTCTAAATTTTTTTCCGGCACCATATGTCGGAATTTCTTTGTTTCGCCCGACAGCCTGATTTTCTTGCGCCAGTCGTCCGAAACAAGATAAAGTTCTTCAAAGATGGGTTCATGTCCCCGCAGCAAATTTTGGGGGTCGTAGATACGCATTGGGTCGTCGGGAGTAATCGCATAGATGACTGCGGCTCGACTGGAACCCGAGAAATGGGACAGGCCATCCTGCAGGCCGTCGATGGTGTCCTCGGCGCATTTGCAAATAAAATTTAGATGTATCAAAGCATCCCCCATAAAACATTGTTGTCGGTTGCCAATGGAATAGCACAACAGCAATAGAAGCTCAACTGGATGTCGCAATCCGCTCTCTCTACATGCAGATATTTTTCATGCTTATATTGAATTGTTTGATGAAAACAGCGTATAGTCGGCCATTGGAAACATACTAATATTAAAGCATTACAGGAATATTCATGCCATCGAGAAAGACCGTCGGTCTGGTGCTCGGCAGCGGCTCTTCGCGCGGCTGGGCCCATATAGGGGCCATTGAAGCACTGGAAGAAGAAAAAATCCCCATCGATTACATTGCCGGATGCAGCGTCGGCTCCTATGTCGGTGCCATCTATGCCAGTGGCAGCCTCAATAGTCTCAAGGAGTTCGTTCTCAGGATGGACGGAAAAAAGGTTTTTTCGTATTTTGATGTCGTGTTCCCGCGTTCAGGTGTCCTGAACGGCACCAAACGGTTGAAAGAGTTTTTTTCAATGCACACAAATGCGGTAGATTTTTCTGATCTGAAAATCCCGCTCATGATGGTGGCCACCGACCTCTCAACCGGCAAAAAAGTCGTTCTGAAGTCCGGCAGCATCCTTAATGCCCTCAGGGCGACCATGTCCATTCCGGGACTCTTTGCCCCTGTGAAAGTCAAGGACCTTTGGCTAGTGGACGGCGGACTGGTGGACCCTGTACCAGTGGGTGTCGCCAGGGCCCTGGAGGCCGATGTCGTTATCGCTGTTGACCTTAACAGCGGGATTGTCTCACGAAAAAAACAGACACGGCAAGCCCGACAAGCGGCAAAGAAAACCGGTGATCCGCAGGCCTACAAAAGCGAGCTGTTTCAAAAACTGTCGGATTATTACGAAACCGCCGGAATTAACTTCGCAGGCAAAATCAGTGAAATGCTCGGAAGAGAATCGTCGACGCCGGATATCATCGAGACCGTCATGACATCAATTAATATCATGCAGGAGCGGATCACCCGCATCAACCTGGCTGTCGAACCACCGGATATATTAATCCAACCGCATCTCGGGCAGCTGAAAATGATGGACTTCGACCAGGTTGAACACACCATTGAAGAAGGCTATGCCGGAGTCAAAGATAAAATGGAATTAATAAAATCTCTGCTCGAACCGGCATGAGGCTTTACAATAATGCCGTTTGGACGGCAGCAGATGAATGTAGGTCCGCCGCCCCTTGCGCGGCCGCCCGACTTCGCCTCAGCCTGAGCGTGAGGGATGGATAAGAAGAGAGTCACCGAGCTATAATCTTAAATGTTGACAACAAAGCCCTCGTTCGCTATCTGAATAAAAATTGGCTTAGTTTAATTGACGCCTCAATCTGTTGAGCTTCCGCCGAAGTCGGTACACATTCCACCGTTTTCAGTCTATCCGCGTTAAAAAAACAACCTTTTAACTGCCTAGAAAGGTCACAACATTGAGCCAGGACAATCCTATATCAGACCTGCAGCCAAACGAACGCGATGAATTTCTCCGTAGAATCCAGGAACTGGAAGAACGCTGCCGCCGGGCCGAAGATGCACTTCGAACATCCGTTGAACGGAATCGGCTTCTGGGTGATAGTGCCCCATTCGGCATTATTGTCGTGGAGACCGAAGGTCTTGTGTTCGGCGCCAATCGGATAATGCTGAACATGCTGGCCTGGCCGCCCGATCGGGATGTCACAGAGCTGAACGTACTGCAACATCCTCCCCTGGTAGAATCCGGGGTCTCCGATTCGTTTCTGCGTTGCCTGGATAAAAAGACGCGCATCGTCAGCGATCATTCCTGTCCGCGAATCACGGACGGGTGTGAACATCTGCGCTATCATATCAGCCCTGTATTCGAACCGGACGGCAGAATTTCCGGAATTATCGCCTTTGTCGAAGACGTCACCGAACTCAGGGTTGCTGAGGAAACAATTAAGGCCAGCGAAAAAAAATATCGTCTGCTGTTTGAATATGCTCCGGTGGCCATGAAGATAACTTCAGCCGCATCCTCATCGCCATAGTCGACATCACCAAACGCAAACAAGCCGAAGAGGCGCTGCGCGCCGGCGAACAGCGCTTTCGCGAGCAGGCCCTGCGAGATAATCTGACCGGCCTCTACAATCGTCGCTATCTGTATCAATCACTGACCGACCTAATCGAACACGCAAGGGCCAAGGGATCGGTTGTATCCGTTATTTTCATGGATCTGGACCGCTTCAAATCCGTGGTGGACAGGTACGGCCATCTCAACGGCAGCCGTACCATTAAAGAAGTGGGCGCAACCATTCGCGAGACCCTCGAAAAACCGGCATTCGCCGTAGCCTACGCCGGAGATGAGTTCGTAGTTGTCCTGCCCGACTTTGATCAAGTGCAAGCCGTGGAGCAGGCAAATAAAATCCAAGATAGGATACGGAATCATGTTTTTCTGCGCGACCAGGGCTTTGAAGTCAGCATACGATCCAGCTTCGGTGTGGCCACTTTCCCGTATCACGCTGATGACATGACGAATCTGCTGGCGACCGCAGATCAGGCGCTGTTTGGTGCCAAAGGCGCCGGTAAAGACACTGTCAAGTCCGCGTAAATTCTTACGTGCTATCGCCATCCGATCGTTTGATACCCTTTATCACGAAGGCATTGGTCCACAAACTTTTTAAACACAGGACCCGGCTTGTCCGAATCTATTATACTGCGGGTCATGGATGACGCGCCGCCACCGGCAGCCCCGGCGGCTGCGCCGACCCCCAGGTTCCCGGT
>JARFQH010000164.1 GCA_029287875.1 Desulfobacteraceae bacterium
GCCTGGGGGCTTCCGGAGCGATTTCCGGCGTCCTGGGCGGCTATTTTCTATTGTTCCCGAAACGGCGGGTGCGGGTGCTGATCTTTCGCTTTATCAGCGAGGTGCCGGCCCTGGTGGCCATCGGGGTATGGTTTGCGTTTCAGCTGATCAGCTCGCTGGGCATGTTCAGTGGCGGGGCGGGAGGCGGGGTGGCCTACGGCGCCCACATCGGCGGGTTCATCGCGGGGTTGATTCTCGTCAAATTTTTTCTGATCGGTGTATACAGCAAAGGGCGGCTGTCATTTCCTTAACCGCACCGTCAGCCGCCCCTCCTCGACCCGGATGTCCTCCACTCCGGCGGCGAAAGCTTGCCAAAAGCCGCCCTGACCGCCGAACTCCTTGACGAGGTCGATGTTTTTGATACCGCCGAGCCAGGCGTTGGGGACCGGGACGCCCCAGAGGCCGATGCCCCTGAGCGCCACCACCGGGCGGCCTTCGGCGAAGCGCAGTTCAAGTCCGGCCGTCACTTTGAGCACCTTACCGCCGAAGAACGGCATGTCGGGATCGAGGGGAACCAGCAGTTTGGCGCTGGCCAGGTTTTCAGACAGGTCGATGGCCAATTTGCGGGCCAAGTCCGTGTTGGTCGCCAGCAGGGCGTTCAGCTCGCGCTCCGTGAAGGTGACCTCCCGGCGGGCACTTTTTTCGCTGTAAGGTTCAGGTTCGAGGGTGTCGGCTGATTGTCGATCACCTTTCGACCGGCCGGCAGCCGGTTCGCGGGAAGACGGCCTTGCGGGACGCATGGGATCCAGCCGGTCTATTTTGGCGTCCAGGGCCTTTTCTTCGCGGGCATCGAGCGTTACCGGCTGGAACTCCCTGGGAAACATGTAGCGTGCGGTCAACCAAAGGGTCAATACCGACGTTGCCGCTGCAATGGCGACGATCAGCAGGCCGGTCCTCAATAGACTGCGGCTCGAAGAGGGCTGCGGCGGCGGATTCAACTCCGGTGATTTCTGCATGACGGGCCTTTCGGAAAATAATGATGTTTGATGTGGACAGGTCAGCGTGACGATATCCTATAATCTGCGGATCACTGCGTCAACCGGACGAGGAAGACCCAGGTAGTTTCGGTATTTGGCTCCAGCATACGCATCGTCAGGACGGGATCAACTGCCGCCATGAGATTTGTTTCAAAAAAAAGTTGTGGATCCGATAGCTCCTGCTTGGCTGGACTTTCGAGGATCTATCGGATGGCTACGCCATCGCGCGTCACAACGGTCGTCTCGTGGCCGGTGTGGCCAAACTCGATCTGTCCGGACGGTCGAACAACTGGTTGCCGCTGGTTTCGGTTCCGGACATGGACCGGTTGCTGACGGGTGCGACCGCCGCGGGCGGCAAAATCCTTCTGAAACCTTTCGATCTGCCGAGCCGCGGACGTGTCGCCGTTCTCAGGGATCCGCAGGGTGCGGCCTTCGGCGTGGTGCAAAGCAGTCATGGCGATCCGGCGGACCACAAGGCGGATATCAACGATTGGTTGTGGAATGAGGTCTGGACCGACGATATCCCTGCGGCGGTCGCTTTCTACCAGACGGTCGGGGGGTACCGGTTGGTCGAGAAAACCGTCGGTGATGTCCAGTACCGCTATCTGGAGCGGGACGGACAGCCGCGCGTGGGTTTGCTCGACAAACCAAGCCCTCAGATAGGCAATACATGGGTGGCCTACATACGGGTCGCCGATGTCGACGCGACCGTCAACAAGGCCAAAACCCTGGGGGGGAATGTGTTGATGGCGCCCACCGCGGCGGTTCGCAATGGGACGGTGGCTGTACTCTCAGATCCCAGCGGTGCTGGTTTCGTCGTGCAGGAGTGGAACAAATGAAAACCAATGCCATAAACTCAAGGCTGTGTTTGAATAAAATCCTCAAGGTAGCGGCGAAAGGAGCAAAATAATGCAAAAATGGTTATGGGGTTTCATCATCGCGACTCTCGTACTGGGGGTCCTGGTCGCTTGTTCCCCCTACGCGGGCCTGGATATCGGGATACCGTTCAAAGTCGGTCCGGTTTACATCAACCCGAGTATCGGTGTCGGTGGATTTCTATAAATGGAAGAGATCGTCGACATCAGAAGAACGGATTTCCGTCGCGGGAACCTCAAGCGGCGGCTGCTGCGCATCGTGGTGCCGATCGCCTGTGTGGCGCTCATGATGGCGTCTATCCTCGGCATCGCGTTGTACAGCTACTCGAACAATCGCAGGGATGCTCTGGCACTTTCGGAGGACGTGCTGGCGTCACTGGACCGCCGGATTGCCACCGAAGTGCGGACATTTCTATCCCCGGCGTCCAATTTGATCAAAATTGTCGACCGCGCCCTGGCCGCACCCCCACCAGGGGTCAACCGGAGGGACCTGGCCGAGTCTCTGGCCACGCAGATGCTCAAAAGCATTCCCCAGCTGGCCATTTTCAGTTTCGCAGACACCGGCGGCAACTATATGATGCTGAAGAAGATGCCCGATCGGTCGATTCACACCAAGATCATCCAAAGAGGAGAAACCGGAATCAAGGTGACCTGGATTCGAAGAGACCCGGACGGTCGTGAAATCGGAAGAGAATACCCTACGGACGACACTTATGACCCCCGCACAAGACCGTGGTACATCGGTGCCGTTGGCACGCCGGGGGTTTTCTGGACCGGCGTCTACATCTTTTTCACCGACCAGAAACCGGGTATTACCGCTGCAAAAGCTTTCCGCAATGACAAAGGGGAGGTTTTGGGCGTCATCGGTCTGGATATCGAGTTAACCAGTTTGAGTGCCTTTCTGGGGTCGCTTCAGATCGGCCGCAGCGGCCGGGCCATGATCATCGATGAAACCGGCCGTCTGGTGGCCTACCCGGAAATGAGCCGCATGATGAAGCAGAAGGGAGGGGAACTGGTCGCCCTGCGGCTGAACGAATTGGGTGACCCGATCCTGGATCGCGCATTCAATCGATTCCTGATAGAAAAGGACGGTCGCCGCGAACTGAGCGTGCAGGGAATTACCTATATCAACACCTTCTCCTCCCTGCAGTCGGCGGTCGACAAGAGGTGGTCGATCCTGATCGTCGTACCCTCGCAAGATTTCGTTGGGTTTGTATCCAGCAACAACCGCAAAGCCTTGCTCATGTCCGTCGGAGTGGTGATTCTGGCGTCCTTGCTGGCCGGTTTGCTGATTTGGCAAGGCTTGCAGGCCGACCGCAGTGCACGTCTGCTGTTGGAACGGCGTAAAGAGATGGAAACCCAGGGCCGGGCGTTTTCAGATCTGGCTGCCAGACCGGCCATATTCGACCCGGCCGATATCGAAGCCCTTGAACATGTAACCCGCATCACCGCCGAGGCGATCGGCGTTCGGCGGGTCAGTGTCTGGCAGTGGCAGTTTGACGGACGGCAGTTGGCTTGCAGCGATTGTTATGATCGGGAAAGCGGCGGCCACACCCGCGGGACCGTTCTGCTTCAAGAAGATTTACCGCAACTCTTCGAAGCCCTGCTCGAGGGTTCTGGCATACAAACCGAATCTGCGGCGGATGATCCGCGCACGGCCGAACTTCAGCGTGTCTACTTGCACCCCTTGGGTTGCAACGCCCTTCTGTCGACTCCGATTTCAGACCAAGAA
>JARFQH010000180.1 GCA_029287875.1 Desulfobacteraceae bacterium
ATGGCGACCACCGAGGCGCCGATGATGCCGGTAGTGGCGGCAAAAACAGTGCACACCACGACCACCGCCAACCCCAGACCGCCCCTAACACTCCCCAGAACGATGTAGAGAGACTCGAACAGGGCCTCGGCCACCTTTGACTGGTCCAGAAGCTGGGCCATGAAGATGAACAGGGGGATGGCCACCAGGGTGTAATTGTTGAACAGTCCCCAGGCGTTGTTGGCATACATGAAAAACAGGTGGGGAATGTTGAAACCGTTGTCGATCAGGCCGAACAAGGTCGCCACCGCCGCCAGGGTGAACGCCAGCTCGTGCCCCAGGGTGATGGCCAGGATAAGGGTCACAAACATCGCCACGGTCATGAATTCTACGCTCATAATCGTCCTACCCCTTTGCAGTCTGATCGGTTTTTCCGGTAAGCACAAGGATGCTCTTGAGAACGTTTGAAACCCCTTGCATCAGCAGTAAAAAGAAACAAAAAGCCATGATGAGTTTGAACGGCCAAATGGGCGGCGCCCAGCTGGTGGAGTTGACTTCGAGCTGCATCGTTGACGTTAACGCATACTGAAAGACATAATAGGTCAGGCACGAAAACACGGGCAGGAAAAAAACGCAATGGGTGATAATGTTCAGAATCGCCCGGGTTTTTTCCGGCATGCGGGACGTAAAAATGTCCACCTTGACATTACCTTCCAGAACCTCGGTATAGGAATAACCAAACATAAAATGCAAGCCGTAGAGAAAGATGGTCGCCTCGAATCCCCAGATGGTGGGCGCGTTGAAGATATAGCGCATGATGACCTCGTAAAAGACCACGATCGCTAAGGGCAGAATGAGCAACGAGGTCAAATCTCCCTGTTTGGTATTGATGGTGTCGATAGCCTTACTGATTTTCGCCAGCATGTTTGCTTCCTCGAATCGTTTCCGTTCGGCCGGATCCCATCGTCCAAAACAGTGGGATCCGGCCGGTTTTCAGTATGAATTATCCGACGTCGGCCTTATTCGGTCGTCCGTCCTTCGATGTAGATTTCATAAGGCCATGGGGTCGCCCCACTGCGGGCATCGCGCCAGTCGGCAAAGGACGCCAAGAACTCTTCCTGAGAGTCGAGAACTTTTTTGACGTCCGGATACTTTTCTTTGAGGCCGTCGAGATAGGTCTTGGTGACCTTGCGGAATTCGATCAGCGTGTCTTTGTCCATCTTGACGATCTCGACTTTTTCCTTGAAAAGGCGAATGGCTTCGGCGTTCAAGCCGTTGACCCAGTTGTAGGACCACAGCTGGGTCTCCTTGGCGGCGAGGTCGATGATCCATTTGAGGTCCTCGGGCAACTTGTCGTAGGCTTCCTTGTTGAAGAAAACGGCACACTGGATACCCGGCTGGTGAACGCCGGGCTGGATCACGTACTTGGTAATCTCGTCGAAGCCCATGGGGTAGTTGATGGCCGGTGAAGAGAACTCGGCCGCGTCGATTACGCCACGCTCTAAAGCCAGGTAAATCTCACCGCCCGGCAGGGGGCTGACCGAGGCCCCCAGATTGTTCATAATGTCCATGTACCAGCCCGGGGTCCGAACGCGCATCCCTTTAAAATCAGCCATGCTGACGGCTTTTTTATTGGAGAAAAGCCCCATCTCCTGGCCGCACTGGCCACCGGGCAGCGCCACCAGGTTAAACTGCCCGTAAAGCTCGGCCATCATTTCGGCGCCGCCTTTTTCGTAGAGCCAGATGTTATAGCCTTCACCGTCAAGCCCAAAGGGAACCGAAGCAAAGGCGACGAAGGCTTCGTTTTTGCCCTTCCAGTAGCCGGGCCAGTCGTGGCCGGCCTCGGCCGTGCCCTTGCTGACGGCGTCGAATGTTTCCATGGCCGGGACCAGTTCGCCGGCTGAAAAGGGCTTTATGTTTAACCGGCCGGCCGAGGCCAGGCGCACGCTGTCACAAAAGTGGGATGCGATGTCGTAGAAGAGCAGGCCCTTGGACCAGGGCATAACCATCTTCCAGCGGATTTTCTCTGTGGACGGTTTGAACTTAACGCGTTTGGCCATATCCGACCGTTTGTCGACCCCGAATTTTTCCCGTTTTTCGGCTGCGAAGGAAAAACTGGTGCTCAGGCAGACGGCAAGCAGCACACATATCGAAATTGCGAAAAATCTTTTCATCTTTAACACCTCCTTGGGGATTTCCGAGTTGCCGGGTGTTGTGCCGGGATCGCCCCGATCAACATGGCAGCGGTTGAAAACATGTTGCTGGATTTGTGCCGGTGTTATCCACCCCCTTCCTGTCAAATATTAACGCAACGTTAATATGTCAGCACCATTCCACCATCAAAGAGAAGATCGCCGCCGACAAGGTAGCGCGCAAACCGTGAAAACCCGAAAACAAAAAGGTTGCCGACTTCGATGGGGGACATCATCTCCTTTACGCGGGATCTACCCATCATGACTTCCGTGACGACTTCTTCCGGCGAAATACCTCGTTGTTTGGCTTGGGCAGGAATCTGGTTGAGCGCTAACGGCGTTTTCACGAAACCGGTGCTGACTGTAAAGGACCGTACTTTACCCTCCCCCTCGGCTGAAATCGATTGACTTAAAGCCCGCAAACCGAATTTGGTGATGTTGTATACCGGCTTGTTGAGTGTACAAAGGTGAGCATGAACGGAGCCTATATTGCCGATTGCACCGCTGCCGTCCGAACTTTTCTTCATGTAAGGGATGGTCAGCTTGGCCAGGTAAAACGGAGCTCGGAGCATAATCCGCTGCATGAGATCATATTTTTCCATGGGAAAGTTCTCGACTGAATCGATGTGCTGGATGCCCGCAATGTTGGCCAGATACTTGATTGTCCCCAGTTTAGCGGCCTCGGAGACGGCGTATTCAATGTCGCCATCTTTGGTCAAATCAGCTTTGATGAAGATCATCTGGCCGCCCATATCCCGAGCCATTTTCTGGGTTTTCTTTCCTTCCTCCTCATTTATATCTACACCGACTGTCATCAATTTATTAGCGGCAGCCGCCACCGCCGTCGCCCGACCTATTCCCGTGCCAGCTCCTGTCACAATGCAGACATGATCGGCATTAAAATTGTCGTCCTCCAAAATCAACACCTTGTCTTTCTTGATAGCCGGCTCTTTGATTTCCATCTCTACCTCCACCGGTCGTTGTGTCTGACAAACCGGGCGACACGATTTTTTTCTCGAACGAAGTGCAAATTGCAGACCAAATACCTCCTCAACACGGGAGGCCTGCGCCACATCTGACGGACTGAATTGTCTGTTCTATTCCATGTCCATCCACAAACGGCATCTTACCGCCCGGCCCGGCGTTCTCGCTCATTGCAAGCCTCGGTCACTTCTAGACGTGACCGCTTAGTCTGCGAAAGCAAAATCGCTGTGGTCTTGTCCAGAGCTAAAATCTACCAATACTGACGAGACACTATTTAAGAAAAAACGACCCGTGCTCATCTATTGTCTCTACATCAAAGTTTAACCGGCATATGAGGA
>JARFQH010000185.1 GCA_029287875.1 Desulfobacteraceae bacterium
ACTGGCCCAACGGGCTTACCCACCGGGTACACCGTTTGACCCGGCCACTGCCGCCGCTGCTTAGCGTGTGTCTAAAACCGATTCAGTCCCGTGAATCGATATCGCCGTTCGGGGGGGCCGGCAAAATCTCCGCGGCGGGGCTAGATGCAATTCCGGTCCTACAAAAATTCCCCCATGGGGAAAAAAGACCTTTCAGTCCGTAAAGAGCAAACGGGCGGTGGCAAACTTCCACCGCCTGTTTGTCGTAATTTGCTATTACGCTCAGCGCTTCGCAATCCGGTATCTCTGACCGGCTTGACGGATGAAATAGTTCTCATCTTCGAATGCCATGAGACCCGAAATCGCCATCAGGCTCCGTTCGGTAAACTTCACGCGGTGATCACCAATCGTGACATACAGGCCGTCGTTTTGAGCAAATAGTTTCTGCGGCTCCAGTGATGACCGTTCGCCGGTGTTGAGTACCAGCGTAATGGGGTCGCTCAAGATCACGTCAAAGACAAACAGCGCCGTGTCTTCATACGGGAAATAAACTTTTTCCGTGATATTTTCCCTGTTTTGAAATAAAAAATAACCGTCGGCATCCTTACGGATTGACGCATGAAAAAAATCGATGATTTTTTTGTTCCGGAACCGGCCGCTTTTGTTGTGCCAGCAGCCGTTGGCATCAAGCCGGAAGACGGCATTTTCCTTTGGGATGACAATTTCTGTGGGTGCAGATCTGACGGTTTCTGAATCCGCGCTCATATTTAACCGTTCCTGCCTGATCGATCACAGCAAAGTTTAACCGGACATATCAAGCCACCTTATCGCCTAAAGCCATTATCCAGGCTCAGTGAAAAAGTTCACGGTAGGCTGCCCGTTTTTCTTTCGTCCACCGTGGACAAATGGCCGGTTGACCCTTCATTACCAACTGGAAACAGGCGTCACATTTGGTATTGCAGTTGAGAATCTTGCGATCATCGCCACGACGGGCTTTCTGCGGCCAGTGAGGGTCGACCCAGAGCATGCGCGCCAGACCGATTAGATCGGCCTTGTTGTCACGCAATATGGCTTCGGCCCTGGCCGGGCTTGATATTCTGCCGGCGGCAATCACCGGCACCTTGACCGCCTTCTTGATGGCCTGGGCCAGCGCCACCATGTAGCCGGGACGGCGTGATTTTTTGACCACATCGGGCAGAAAAAAAGATTCATAGGTTCCACCCATGACCGAAAGGTATGCAACGCCGTTTTCCGCCAGCGCTGAAGCCAGAACAACGGCGTCTGCTACTGTCAGGCCGCCGGGTAGCCACTCGTCGGCCAGGAGGCGATAGCCGACCGGAAAATCGCCCACTTGGTCTTTGACTCGTTTAAGTGTCTCGATCGGAAAACGAATGCGGTTATCGATCGATCCACCATAGGCATCGTTTCGCAAATTGGTCCTGGGCGACACGAACTGGCTTAGCAGGTATCCGGTGCCACCGTGCAGCTCAACCAAATCGAACCCGGCCTTCTGAACTCTGTGGGCGGCACGCGCGAACTGCTTCTGAATCGTCGTAATCTCTTTTTTCAGCAATGCCCGGGGAGTACGACCGAAAGCCGGTACATCTGAGGCAGACACCGGCTCGACTGAGCGGGCAAAGCGCCCGGCATGGTTAATCTGAAGCGACGCGCGGCACCGCTGCTCTTTGATGGTTGCGGCGATTTTTGCCAGTCCACCGACATAACGGTCATGGTCACAGCGCAGAGTCCGAGAGGACCCGCTACCGGCCGGTGTGATGCTGGAATTCTCCACGACGATCATGGCCGCTCCGCTTTGAGCCATCATTCGGTAGTGTGCCTCCAGCAGCGGCGACACCCTGCCGCCCTCTGCGGCATACCCCAGGTAAAGCGGCGCCATAGTGATACGGTTCTTCAGACGCAGTCCGCCGATGCTCTTGGACTTGAACAAAGTCGGATAAGCTGGTTTTTTCATCGCCTCTCCTTTCCTTCATCGTCTCTCGTGCACTCCAAAACGTCTCATGGCTTCGATCCGGTTCAGTTGCTCACGGCAAAATTATTCCATCAGACATCGTCTCCCGTAACAATGCGCCGCATTTTTTTGATGTGGCTGCGACGTCGTTTTTTCGCCAACTGACGCTCTTTGGATGCCAGGGTCGGCCGCGTCTTCACCCGGCGTTTCGGTTTTTCAGCGGCCCGCCGGACCAGTTGAACAAGACGCTCGACCGCATCCTGACGGTTGCGTTCCTGGGTCCGATACCGCGAGGCATGAATGATAAGCACCCCCTCGGCGGTCACCCGCTTACCGGCCAGGCGAATCAGCCGTTCCCGAATCTCGACCGGAATAGAAGCGGTGTTCCGAATATCGAAGCGCAGCTGGACGGCCGTTGACACTTTGTTGACGTTTTGACCGCCCGGGCCCGAAGCACGGACAAAATCCATGTGGATTTCGGTTTCATCGATGGCGATATCGGCTGTGACGGCAATCATGGGAAGGACATCTCGAACTTAATCCACACAATGGAAGTTTTAATAAAAAATGTCCAGTGCCCTCACCACCGGTGGCCAGCGGTTCTTTGAGAAACTTTGCATGGACTCTTATTTTCACCAAGAATTTCTGTCCGGTGGCCGTACCTCTTGTCACTGTTCTGCAACCGACCCCGTTCGGCACCTCCGGCAGCTGTGCGTGATCTGAAGACCCGCGTGTACCGTAGAGAACATCGGCGCCGGTTTACCTGCGCGTGCCGATACCGCCGAGCAGACACCTTTCGATTTCCCTCGCCGTCCATTGCGGGTCCTGCCGACGCTGCCCTTCCATGTGATTCTCCTGAATAATTTCGGCATTCTGCCGGGCGGTGCGGTTGCCGGCAGCGGCCGCTTCGGCAATCAGCTGCCAGTCGCCGGATCCGGTAAAAAGCTGAAAAGCGACAAACAGTTCCGGGAAGAACTCCTTTCCCAAGCCATCGAAGAAAGCCACGAAAAGTCCCAAGGCGGCTGAATCCCTGTGGTTCACGATATGGTGCAGCGGACCTTTTTCACCGGTATCGGCCAGAAGATCTTTTATCGCACGGGCCGCGAGTTCAACCGGCGTGTGGGGATAGGCGGCAATGATCTCACGCCACTTGTCGCGGTCGAAAACCGTGTCTTCTCTTTCACCGATTTCATGATAGATGTAGGTTTGGCTTTGTACGGCCAGAATTTTGTCCAGGTTGCGCTTCAGCTCGTCATTGGCTGGATTCTTAATACCACAATGAAACAGGGCGAATTTGAGGGCTGGACGACCCGACTTTTTAATGTAAAAAATCTTGTCCCACAGGAAGAGCTGCGCCGCCTCCCGCCGCAGGATGATACCGTCGTCCTGGGAAAGAGCCGGGATGGTCAGCAGATCGCGCGCCAGCTCGTGCCCGAGGGTGTAAACGGTGTGGCCGTCAACCTTCGTCGTTTGCTCGAGTCGGGCCAGCAAAAAGGTCGGCTTCAAGCTGTGGGCATAACCGGCACCGTAGTACAGGCCGCGGGGTTCGAGAACGGCGTTTATACCCGAGGTGTCGAATAGATCGAACCGGCGGCCGCCGATGGCAAGGTCAGCCGGTTTCATGTCGACCAATTTTTCCCACCTGTTTTCCCTGGCGTCGATCCAATCCAGAATTTCGGCGGAATCCTTTTCGACCCAGGGGGGCAGCCGGTTTTCCCACTTGTAGAGATCCCTCAACCGCAAGGCCAGACCGCATATGGAATAGAGTCCTGCGTGCTGCGCATCTGAAATGTCGCAGTTATGCCGCACCTGCCGGGTGATGTCATCTATATTAAACATTATTTAAACCTATGGTGAGCGATGTCCCGCCCAAAATTGCCAACTTATTTTTTGTGAACCCTCAGCCGTCGCTTTGGAACCGTTTCTTCATAATTTCACGGAAAATGACCAGCTTCTGCACATCCTGCGTTCCTTCGGCGAGCGAGACGGCCCAGGCATCCATGGGGAATTTGTGCACCGGGTGTTCGCGCACAACCGATGCAGCACCAAACAGGTCGGCCGCCCACGGGCATAACTCCTTGGCAATCTCAACCGACAGGTATTTGGCCAGTGAGGCCTCGAACCTGAAATCAGCCCCACTGTCCATAGCCACAGCGGCGCTGTAGACCATCAACCGGGCGGCTTCGAGACGCGCATAGAAATCGGCGATCTCGAAGGCCTTGGACTGGAACTCGGCAATCGGTCTGCCGAAAACCATGCGGCTCCTTGCCCGCTGCACAGCCAAATCAAAAGCCCCTGCCGCAGTTCCCAGAGCCAGGCCGCTGATGGGAATCCGGCTGTTGGTGAAAACCGTCAGCGTTTGCTGGAGGCCTTTTCCCTGATTTCCCATTAAGTGGTCATCGGGAACAAAGACCTGGTTAAATTCGATCCGCGACAAATCGGAGGGGATCCAGACCTGTTTGTTGAGTTTTTTACGGCTGATTCCCTCCGAATCCAACTCGACCAGAAACATCGATATCCGCCGGTTGCGCGGGGCCTCAGGTTCGGTTACCGCCGTGACGACGGCCAGATCACTGACCAGTCCGTTGGTCGTGTATGCTTTGGAACCGTTCAAGACCCAGCCGTCGTTCGTCTTTTCGGCGGACATGGTGATGCCGGCCGCATCGCTGCCGGCCAGATTCTCGGTATTGCCAAAGCAAATCAGGTTCTCGCCCCTGACGGCTCCCGCCCCGAAACGTTCTATCTGCCCGTCGGTACCGAATAGGTTGAGTGCCGTCAATCCGAGGTCGGAGACGATCAACACGGCAACCGCAACCCCTGGCGACAGTTTTGCGATCCGCTCGAGGAGCAAGGTCTCACGCAAACCGGGTCGTTTGACCAGACGCTCGTCTTGCCAGCGGTATCCATACCATCCAGCGTTCCCCATCATCTGGAAAAAGCTTCGTGGAACAATCCCCTCCCGGTTCCAGGTCGGCAGGTTGGACGATACCTTTTCCTTGAGAAATACATCGAAATCTTCCAACTCTGCCGCTCGCTCTACCGGAATCGAAAAGTCCATCACGCCTCCGCTTGGTGCGCTGCCGATGGGAATAAAACTGTGGACAGATAAATCCGCTATCCAATAGGTATCAGGATTTGAAATAAAATCCATGCTAATAATGAGGTTTTTTGCGGTGCCGTCAAGTCCTTAAGCCGCATCCGCACCGGGCAGGCAGTCGTCCTTACTTAGGGCCGCAACGAATATTTGGAAATATATTATAGAAGAGATGAGGGGAATAATGTGCAAAGGAAATAATAAAAAATTAATCGATCGATACCCTTTCCAACAGCTTATCTTCTTCGAGAAGCCTTCCGGCACCAAGAACCGCAGTCGAAAGAGGTTCCGCGGCGATTTTCACATTAAGGCAGAGTTTTGTCCCCAAGTAGCGACCGAGATTTCTGAGCATGGCCACCCCACCGGTCAAGGTGATGCCTCTGTCGATGACATCCGCCGATAGCTCGGGTGGGATATTTTCCAACACGGTTTTTATCTGGCGAGCAACAGAGTCGATCTGACCGGACATTGACTTCCAAATTTCCTGTGTCGGGATGGTCAAGATTTTGGGGATCCCCGTGTGTGGATCGCGACCCCTGATTTCTATCTGCTCGTCGGGTTGATCCGAATCGCTGAAGCAGGTGATCTGCGCCTTTATATTTTCGGCCGTGTGTTCGCCCACCAGCAGATCGTAAGAATTTTTGAGGTGCTGACTGATCGTGAAATCCATTTGATCGCCCGAGGATTGGGTCGACTGGCATTGGACGATCCCTAGCAGCGATATGGCCGCCGCTTCTGTCTTTCCAGCCCCGATATCGACGATCATACTGCAGGTAGCATCCGTAACCGGCATCCCGGCGCCGATGGCGGTAGCAATTGGGCCACTGACCAGAGGAGCTTCCCGGGCGCCCACCATTTCGGCGGTTTCCCTGATGGCACGCTTTTCGACCTCGGTGATAGCGTGCGGCACGGCAAAGACAATTCTTGGTTTGACGAATTTATACCGGCTGTGGACTTTGCGAATAAAAAATTTGAGCAAGGCGGCGATCGCTTCGAAGTCGGCGATGACGCCGTCGCGAATGGGGCGTATAAGGGTGATATCGGCCGGTGTCTTGCCCTGCATGTCTTTAGCTTCCAAACCAAAAGCGATCGCTTTGCTTCTCGATTCGCTGATTGTTCGAACGGCGACGATCGACGGTTCGTTTAATACGATCCCCTTTCCCTTGACGTAGATGCGTGTGTTGGCGGTGCCCAGATCCACGGCAAAATCACTCGAAAAAACGCCCATGATTCCATTGAATTTCATGTTTCTGCACCCCAACCTTTCAGCATTGACCCGTGCAGGACTCGACTAAGGGTGCTATTTTCCCACAAATCTGATAAAAATGAAAGATGAGAATATCTGTCCTCGTTATATTGATCGTGTTTGCAGCGGTACGCTGCACAAGTGATGAGGACCGTCAGAGCAGCGGCGGACTCGACAGCGGTCAGTTGCGGATCGTTATGCGATGGGCCGGAGATGATTTTGCGTCTCAGCACCAGTTGGCCGTCAGGGATGAGATTGCACGCAATATCGCCGAAAGCGGCAGAGGCATCGTCCTCCGGACTGGAACGGGGATGGGCTGGATGGACATCACTGTTGAAGCTCGTGAAGATGAAGCCCGCACGGCTATCGAATCGATCGTGAAAAAACATGCAAAAGGCTTTGTCTTCAGCATTGAAAAGCAGTGACGCCGAACCGGCGGGGGACCATCTATTACCTAAACACTTATGGCCCTGGACGCCACGGTGCATAAAAATGACGCGCCGTAGCGCGTATAAGCGGTTGCGAAAAGCGGCTGACTGTCTGAGTCGCCTTGTATGGTCTTAAACCGGACCCTATGCCGATGCCGCTTGGAAGGCACGACCTTTAAGCTACATCCGAACTCATTATTTGAAGACGGGCTTGGTCCGGGCATAGAGCCCGTTGGCAGCGAGTTTCAGCCGCGGATCGAAACCGGTTATCCGAGCGGAGGCGCCCACCTTATTTTCGTGTTAATATACGTTTGACCGGTGAATGAAAAGAGAAGCGTTTATTCTTCCGGCATTGGTTCGCCCTTTTCGTTCCAGCCACGGGCCCGGTAGTAGTCTCCAAGAAGCTGTTCCATCTGTTCGGTTGTGATCACCTTGCCGGTTTCGGGCAAGGGCTCACGGTGGAAACGCTCGGGTATCCTATCGTCTGCAGGCCGCAGTCCTTCGCGGATGTTGAAGCGCCGCGCGGCATCGGTCACCTCGGCGGCAACGCGCCGCATTGCCGCCGCATCGAGCCTAAGACCGGTGATCGCCCCGATAATCGTTGAGAGCTCTTCCCACTGGTAAAGGTCTCGGTAGAACCGGCACAGGATCAACGTGTCGAAGATCGTCAGGCGGTCTTCCCACTCGGTAAAGATTTCAGCCTTGCCATCAATCTGATCCGGGTCGACGAGTCCGGAAAGTTCCGGTTTGTAAAAGGTTGCCCGCAGGTGGCAGGCCCCCCGGTCCGATGAACCGTAGGCCAGGCCCATACCCTTCAGGATCCGGGGATCATAGCCGGCCGGCTCCAATCCCTTGACATGGATGGCCTGTTCTTCCATACGCCATTCTCTTGCTGCGAATCGGATGCCCTGTGCCAAAACATCACCGACCCCCCGGCGGTAAGCGATATCTTCCAAAAGCTGCGCGATCCCGTCCACTTTGCCATAGTCGATATCGTACGTCAGCCGTTCCTGGTGCACCGCTTCAATGGTGAATGCGGCCAGGTTTCCGGCCGTGATCGTGTCCATCCCGAGACGGTCGCAAACGTCATTTAAAAAAACGATCTCCTCGATGTCGCAAACCTCGCACAGCCCGCCAAAAGCATAAATAGTCTCATACTCCGGGCCCTCGACCTTAAGGCCCTTGTGGCGGCCGGCCTTGACCACGGACAGTCGACCGCAAGCCATGAAACACTTCAAACACGCATGCGGTTTTACCTCGCAGCGCTCATGCAGGGCATTTGCGTTGAAGCCATGCCGGTTCTCGGATCTGCCTTTGTGCCAATACCGTGTGGGGAAACCGCCGACATCGTTCATGATGTCCACCAGCATGGGGGTACCCTTGGTTTTATAAGCCTGTACGCCGGGGTTGTCTTTGTTGCGCCGGGCGAATTCACGGCAAAAGTCGGCCAGTTGATCCGCATCGGCCCATTCTTTTTTACGGCCGCCGTGAAAGGCCACCGCCTTTATCATTTTTGACCCCATCACGGCGCCCACGCCGGTGCGGCCGGCGCTGCGCCAGTAGTCGTTTTCAATGACGGCAAAACAGACCCGGTTTTCGCCGGCCGGCCCGATCGTCACCACACCACATTTTCTGACCTCGGGGCGCAGTTCCCGGACGTGTTGTTTAACGGCGTCTTCGGTGGCAAAGGTATCCCGACCCCACAGGTCGACGGCCGAATGGAATTCGACCGTTTCCGCGGTGATTTCCAGCCAGACAGGATGCTCAGCCGCCCCGTAAATGATCACCGCATCATATCCGGTGGATGCCATATGCTCAGCGACCGTGCCGCCGGCATAAGATTCAGAGAAGAAACCGGTCTGCGGAGACTTGGTGTAGACACCGTGCCGGCAAGAACCCCACACCGAACTGCCGTTCACCGGTCCGGTCGCGAAGATGAGCCGGTTGTCGGGCCCCAGGGGATCCACCCGAGCTGGATTGTGAGCCAGCAGCAGAAAACTCGCCAAGCCCTTTCCCCCCAAGCACTTTTTCAGCAGGTCGTCTTCGATTGGCTGAACGGTGAATGTCTTTTCACCGACGTCTATAAAAAGGAGTCGATTGTAAAATCCCTTCATTCTTGATCCTCCTTTTCTGATCTAAACCATCACGGCCCTATGGACCGCCACGGTGCATGAAAATTTGGCTCTTACTGTTTTGGCGTCCTTTCGTCCTGTCCTTGGAGCCGGCTGTTGCTTCGGTTGAAGCAGGCGCAGCTGTTTGAGGCGGTTAGCGGGCCTTGCCCCATCGCCAGGGCACACATCCGATGAACGCTCTCGAGGCTTCAACCGGCACCGAATTTTTTTTTAAAACCGGGCCTGCGATGGGGTTAGGTCCGCTTGACGCCGAGTTCTGCGCCGTATGAAACCGAAGCAACAGTCGGCGGCCCGCCGGATCACTTGTTGTTGGCAATAAACGTGCGCTAAAATCGGAGGAACCTGAAATTCTATTTTCGCACCGCCAAGGCCGTCTAAGCTACCAGGCACCGGCCGGGTGGGGTGACGGCGGGACAACCGGCCGCCGATGCCTCCCGCCAATGCCTCAATCAAACCGTCAAACCGGCCTGTCGGCCGGCGGACACGTCGGCATATGCTAGATTCCCAAGTAGGCGGTCTTGATGTGCGGGTCCTGCAACAGCTCTTTGGCCGTTCCTTCCATGGCAATCCGTCCGTGCTCCAGCACATATCCACGATCGCTCAAACCGAGAGAATTTTTCACGTCCTGTTCCACCAGCAGCACCGTTGTTCCCTGATCCGCAATCTTGCGAACGGTTTCAAATATGTCTCTGATCAGGATCGGCGCCAGGCCGAGTGACGGCTCGTCGAGCATGAGCAGTTTGGGCCGGGCCATCAACCCCCTGCCGATGGCAACCATCTGCTGCTCTCCACCCGAAAGAGTCATGGCCAACTGTGACTCCCTCTCTTTGAGCCGGGGCAGCAGACCCAAAACCTCTTGTAAGGTTTTTTCCTTTTGCCGGTTGGCGCGGCTGTTGTAAGCACCCACGATCAGGTTGTCCTTCACGGTCATGAGCGTAAAAAGCCGGCGACCCTCGGGCACCTGAACGATGCCGCGCTCGACGATCTTTTCGGGCGGCTGGTCGTGGGTGGGAAAACCTTCGAAAAGGATTTCGCCCCGGGCCGGCGTCATCAAGCCGGATATGGTTTTGAGCAGGGTCGATTTGCCGGCGCCGTTGCTGCCGATGATGCTGACCACCTCGCCTTCCTCGACTTTAAGGGACAGGTCGAAAACCACCTGCACATCGCCATAAAAGACGTCGATGTTCTTCAGCTCAAGAAACGGCATATTCTTCTCCCAGATAGGCCTTTATCACGTTCTCGTCGGCCGCAACCTGTTGCGGCAATCCCTCGGCGATCTTCTGGCCGAATTGAATGACGACGACCCGGTCGGAAAGAGCCATAATGGCGCGCATGATGTGTTCGATGACAAAGATGGTGACGCCCTGTTCGCGCAACCGACGGATAATGGCCACCATTTCGTCCACTTCGGCCGGCCGCAGGCCGGCCATCACCTCGTCGAGCAGCAGCAGTTTGGGTTCGGTCGCCAGAGCCCGGGCAATTTCCAGTCGTTTGCGGTCGGCGATGGTCAAGTTGCCGGCCCGTGTATCCTTGCGATCCTCGAAATTCAGATATTCCAACACCCCTAGTGCCTTTTCGCGAGCCTCGCTTGTTTTAGCGGTGATAGCGAAAGCCCCCACCATCACGTTGTAAAGGACACTCTTGGAGGCAAAGGGCTTGACGATCTGAAAGGTCCGGGCCAGCCCATACTTGCAGAGGTCCCACGGCTTGCGTCCGCTGATCTCCTCGCTGCGAAAATAGATGTGCCCCTTGGTCGGCGGGAAGACACCCGCGACGCAGTTGAACACCGTCGACTTTCCGGCACCATTGGGACCGATCAACCCCAGGATCTCACCTTCTTCGATATCGAGGTCCAGGCTGTCGACGGCGCGCAACCCGCCGAAGTCCTTGGTCAGGTGCTGCACTTCGAGAATCTTCATCTGTTAGGCCTCCATGGCTTTTGACGCGAAAAGCCGTGCCTGCACCCTATTATACGCCCGGCTCAAGGGTTCCTGAAGACCCCGCGGCTGAAAAAGCATCACCAGGATCAGCACAACCCCGAATATGATCAAGTGCATCCCGGGCAAGGTGTCACCGAAGTAAATCCGTGAAAAATCGCTCACCGGTCGCAACAAGAGGGCCCCGAGCACCGGACCGGCGATCGATCCGCGCCCGCCGATCAGGGCGATAAATGCAATTTCAAAGGACAGGTCCAGCGAGATGATGCTCTTGGGGTGGATATAGAGGGTGAACTGAGCGTAAAAGGTACCGGCCAGAGCCGTTAAAAAGGAACTCATCGCCATAGCGATGAGTTTGGCGCGGGCCACGTTGATGCCCAGGGCCATGGCGGCTTCTGGCTCCTCTCCTCCGGCGTTGAGCAGGTAACCGAGCTTGGAACGCGAAATGAACCATGTGAACGCCAGCACTCCCGACAGCATGACCAGGATGATGTAGTAGTAGGGCACCTTGCTGATGAACATGAAACTAAAGAAGCCGGTCTCGAGCGGCGGAATCTGCAGACCGCGGGGACCGTTCAGCACGAACGGGCCCAGGCGATCGATATTTTCCACCATCACCCGCAAGCCTTCGGCGAAGGCGATTGTCGCCAGGGCAAAGTAGGCCCCGCGCATTTTCAAGGTCGGCAATCCGATGATGATGCCGACGATTGTGGCCAGAAATCCACCGATCAGCATGCCGATCCAAGGACTGATGCCGTACTGCAGCCAGAGGACGGTCGAGGTGTAGGCGCCGATGCCGATGAAGGCGGCATGCCCCAGAGGCAGAACGCCGGCGAAGCCACCGACCAGGTTCCAACTCGTGGTGAGATAGGCATACAACCAGAGCTGGATCAGGATGTGCAGATAGGTGGCACTGTGAACCACCAACGGCAGGCCGAAAGCGACGAGCGCAACCCCTGCCAGGGCGATGATGTTGAATTTTTCTCTCGTCATGCCGTTCGCCTTTTTCTTGGAATACCGGTTTACCAGTCGTATTTCATGCCGAACAACCCGGATGGCTTCACGAACAGGAACAACAGGAACAAACCGTAAACGATGGCCTCGGTCCAGGTGGCCGTCATGAACTGGGGCGCGACCGACTCGATCAACCCGATAATGATGCCGCCCAGGATCGCGCCGCCGATGCTTCCCAACCCGCCCAGCACCACGATGATGAACCCCTTGATGTCGAAAAGCACACCGACGGTGGGAAATATGTTGTAAAACGGCACCAGTGTGACGGCGGCGATACCCGCCGTGGCCGTTCCGATTCCAAAAGCCACGTTGTAGACCTTGTACTGGTTGATACCCATCAGGCTGGCCGCTTCTCTGTCCAGGCTGGTCGCCCGGATCGCCCGCCCCATGCGGGTCTTCTGAAATAACAGGTAGATGATGGAGGCCGTAAGGATGGCGGTCACAAACCCCCACAGCTTCGGGACGGAGATCAACATTTGACCGAGCTCCAGCATTTTGCCCTGCAGGGGATTGCCCTGTATACTGCGGTACTGGGGACCGAAAATCAGCAGGGTCAGGTTGTCCAGCACGTACCACAGACCGGTGGTGACAATGATGACCGTGATCGGCTCCCGAACGTTCTTTTCAGCCTTGAAGATCGGTTTGATGAGGATGTCCTGCAGATAGTAACCGAACAGAAACATGACGGGAATGACGAACACCAGCGCCAGATAGGGATGCAGACCGCTCAGCGTGACCGTCCAATAAGCCACGTACATTCCGACCATCAGAAGCGACCCGTGTGCAAAGTTGATGACTTTAAGCACCCCGAAAATGACGGTCAGGCCCAAAGCGGTCAACCCGTAAATGGACCCCATCAGAATGCCGTTGATGGCATCTTCCAGTATATACATCATGAGGGTCTCCTGCCCTGAGGAAAAATCCGACCGGAAGGCGGAAAGACGTTTTGAGGTCCGCCTCCCGATCGCCTGTTAAGTCTATCGATTCATAAATTCGATAACGAATTTATTTACTCAGAACTAAGGCACGGGAAATACCGGTGTGTATCCGGCGCGCCGGGCTCCTTTGGGCCACACCGTGATGCGTTCCAATCCGTTGCCCAGATCGTTGATCTGAACGATCGACAGGGCCGCATGTTTGTTCTGGCCGGTGGCATCGAACTCGATCGCATCGTAGGAGGCGATCATGGCCGGACCGCTGCGCAAGTTGGTCTTAGCCAGGGCTTCGCGGATCTTCACCGGATCGGTGGAACCGGCGCGTTCCAAGGCATCCTTGATCACGTACATGGCGATGTAGGCATCCACCGACTCACCGGCCAGGTTGTAACCGTAGCGGGCTTTGAATTTTTCGTTGATCTCCTTGACACCGGGCTTGTTGACGTCTGTCTCCCACTCGACAATGTCGTAGAGATAACGGGCGTTGCTGCCGGTGGCCTTCATAAAGGACGGGTCGGCATGCCCGCCGCCGCTGGCAATGATCGCCTTGAGTTTGACCTTGTAGTCGGCCAGTGTGTTGGTGAGCAGGATGGCGTCGGCTGCGTTTGATACCAGCATCAGCGCGTCAGGCCGGGCCCGGCGGATCTTCTGCACCACCGGACTCAGATCAGTGGTTGTTGACGGATAGGGCTCATCGAGCACGATCTTGTAACCGTTTTTCTCAGCCAACGCCCGCCACTGGCCGGCAAACCCTTTGCCCCAGTCCCCGTTCTCGTAAACGAATGCGAGCGTTTTGATCTCGGTCTTGAACTCCTCCTGCATGTCTTTCAGGAAGGCAAACTGGTCCCGGGTCCACCAGCTGTCCTTGGCGGCAACCCGAAAGACGGTCTTGAAGCCCTGCTCGGTGATCTTGTCGGCCACCGACACCGGCACCACAAACGGAATTCCGTATCGCTCGGCCACGGCGGTGGTCGGATAGGTGACGGCGGAATTCCAGCAGCCGGTCAGAATGTGAACCTTCTCGGTGTTGATCATGCGTTCGGCCTCCGACACTCCTTTTTCCGGTTTGGATTCGGAGTCCGCGTAGAGCATCTCCAGCTTGGCCCCTCCGAGGGATTTGATGCC
Organism: Desulfobacteraceae bacterium; assembly: GCA_029287875.1. Taxonomy (GTDB): domain Bacteria; phylum Desulfobacterota; class Desulfobacteria; order Desulfobacterales; family SG8-13; genus JARFQH01. The sequence goes on from JARFQH010000185.1 coordinate 13,860, forward strand.
GCCGGCGGCATTGATCTCTTCGACCGCCATTTCACGGGCATTCCGCCCCTGCTCCCCAACCGATGCAGAGGGACCGGAAAGAGGAATGATGTTGCCGATCCGGACCACCTCTTCCGCGGCCTGCAGGCCGTTGCCGGTACCGAGTAACAGAACGGCAACCGCCACCACCAGGCACAGTCTTACGGTGAATAACACGCTCATACTTCTTTTCATGGGTAGACCTCCTTTTTAGTTGTTGGATCAAGCGGTGTTAAAGTGACGTCCTTCGCCTAAACCCGGTTGGCGGAAACTCGTTCGGAGATAGGGTCGATTGGCCAATTTCTCAATCGCCAATCGATGTCACCGGGTAGAGAATTTTTGGCTTGCCCTCCCGGCCAGTCGGTCATTTCGTCAGGCCGGCCAGCCCGTCTTCCAGGATGGCGAGTCCTCGCTCAAGCTGTTCATCGGTAATCACAAGGGGCATCAGCAGCCGAACAACATTGCCGTAACTGCCGCAGGAGAGCAGCAGCAACCCTTTTTCACGGCAAGCGCCAACCAAGGTCTTTGCCTCATCGGCAGCCGGCAGTTTTGATTCACGGTCTTTGACCAGTTCTATGGCCAGCATGGGCCCGATGCCTCGAATGTCTCCTATGAGCTCGTAACGGTCCCCAAATTCGTCCAAACGGTTGCGGAGTTTGAGTCCCAGTTCGCGGGATTTTTGCAGGAGGTGTTCGGTTTCGAAGACGTCCAGAACTGCCAGGGCGGCGCTGCAACAGACCGGGTTGCCGCCGTAGGTCCCGCCGATACCGCCGGCATGAACGGAATCCATAATCTCTTTCCGGCCGACAACGGCACTCAGAGGCATACCCGCCGCCAAACTTTTGGCCACCGTGGTGATATCGGCTTCAACGCCCCAGTGTTCCATGGCAAACATGGTGCCGGTGCGGCCGATGCCGGTCTGAATTTCATCGGCGATAAACAGGATGCCGTTATCCTCGCAGATCTTTTTCAATTTGGGGAAATATTCCGGCGGGGGAGTGATAAAGCCCCCCTCGCCCTGTATCGGTTCGACAATGACGGCCGCGGTGACTTCAGGGGCGACATGGGAAATGAAAAAATCCTCGAGGTGATCGGCACAGGCGACCGCACAGCCTGGATAGGTCAGGTTGAACGGGCAGCGGTAGCAATAGGCAAAGGGCATGCGGTAGATTTCCGGCACAAACGGTCCGAAGCCGTACTTGTAGGGCTTGACTTTGCTCGTCAGCGTCATGCCCAGGTAAGTTCGCCCATGAAAGGCATTTTCAAATGCGATGACCGCCTGACGCCCGGTATGGTAACGTGCGATCTTCACGGCGTTTTCAACGGCCTCGGCACCGCTGTTGGTCAGCATGACCGATTTCTCGAAAGCGCCGGGAACGATATCACAAAGCCTCTGTGCCAGCCGCACCGCCGGTTCGTATGGCAGAACCATGAAGCAGGTGTGCGTAAATTTTTCCGCCTGCTCTTTGATCGCCGCCACCACTCGGGGATGCGAATGACCGACGTTCATCACGGCGATTCCGCCGGTGAAATCGATGTATTCCCTGCCCTCCACATCATAGATCATGGCGCCGCTGGCTTTGTCGACATAACAGCCGGTAGCACTTGCAAACCCTTTTGCCATGACCTTTTCCCGCAAGGTGCTCAATGAATCGGCAATGGGCAACGTTTTCATAGTTTCTCCTCTGATTCGGGTTTGCTTAAAAAAAGTGACAGTGGACGAACAATTGTAATGATCCCGCCGATAAGCAGGTTTTATCGACCCTCGTTGGATCGATTTTTTTCACAGTACGAAAAAAGCCGTTTCAGCGGGCATTCTCGTAAAATCGAGGTTTGCCGCCGCTGGGACCCTTGAAATGTGGTATACATTAAGATCTCCACCGAATGCAAGTGGCGGTCACTCTCTCTGGTGGGAACCATCATCACCGACCGCTCCATGGACGAATTTCAATCGGCCTGGTGCGGTTACTAGGTCATTCCGGGCGCGGTCATCCTGCTGTCGGCTATTGCCGGTTGGTGCCCGATCAGTGCCCTGCTGGGGATTTCGACCTGCAAACAGCCGTTTGATGTCCGGCGAAACCAACCGGGAAACCCTTCAAAGGGACACCGCTCTCACTCACGCGTTTCATGTTGGCAATGTTATTGCATATTTTTGCACAACAATTTGTTTACGTGTATAATACATCATTATTCAGATCGCGTCCGCTCGACAAAGTGCAACGCGATCGGGCCCTTGGAAAGGGTCGCCCAAAGGCGGGACAATGCAGAGCTAACCCGCTGAAATCCTTGGCGACAGTACGTTACAGAAATCCATTGAAATGGAGAAGCCGGCCCGAGGGTCCTTATTTTCCGCCGTTTGTCGGCCGTTTAAACTAGATGAGGTGTGGTGTGAAGTGCCATACCTCTGTGGAAATTGGGATAGAGTATTTGGGAAACAGTTTACCGTCGGCTGCAGAACAACTTGAATAAGTGAAGAATCCACCCAAGATATTCAGCAAAATCAACACAGCCATTCCGCTGCCGTGCCATCCTAAGGTTTTAATCAAGCTCAACCGCCTTTGTGACAGTGGTACTGCGACCTCCCGGGATATAACCCGACTGGCGACAATGGACCCCGCCCTGACGATAAAAATCATGCGATTGCATGGCGGCGGAGACCCGAAGACCTCCAGTTTGGATGCTATCGAGCAGGTCGTATCTCAACTGGGCCCGGGAACCATCAATAATGTGGCCCTTTTCTGCCTGAGCAATCCCTTGTCGAATCCCTTGTTGTGGAAGACCGACGCCAATTTCAATCAGTTCTGGTACCATTCGCTGCGCTGTGCGGTTATTGCCCGATTACTCAGCGAGAACCTGGTTCCTGAGCTTGCGGATGATGCCTACATCGCCGGCTTGCTCCACGATGTCGGCAAACTGCTGCTCTGGTCCAATTTTAAAAAGGACTATGAGCCGCTTTTCATGAAGTCGGTTCAGACCGACAGCGCGCTTCCGGCCGAAAACGACAGTATCGGCACCAACCACTGCGAAGCCGGATGGAATGTCGTTCGAAACCTGAAAACCAATCCTTTCGTGGCCGATGCGGTGTTATATCATCACTTCACCCCCAAAGCTGTCGCAGACGCACTGCCTCTCGTAAAAATCATTTTCATCGCAAATACCGTTTGCTACCAGGGTAAAGGTGCCGATCACATCGATCTGATGCAAACACTGGGGGTCAGTCTCTCGGCCGACCGACTCGACCGCATCCTCGCGGAAGCGAAAAAACAAACCGACGCGCTTTTGGAAGATGTGGACCTGACCGCAGAAGCACTGGCAAAAGATCCGTCCCCTTCCCATAAGGAACGGGACGCCGCCGTTTACAGCATTTTCGGAGAATTCCGAAAACTGTCCGTCCAGCATCTCACCTTCGAGCACGCCCACGCTGAAAACGGGGTGGTAGCAATGCAAAAGAACCTGCTGCAGGCTTTCAAAATTCTCTTTGATATCGCTGCGGCATTTTTTTTCACATACGACCCGATCCGTGACGCTTTGGTGGGCAAGCCCGCCGAATCGGGCCCCAATCAGTGGCCCATCGGCCGGGTTGAACTGACGGTTGCAACTGGCGGGAATCTGCCCGCGCTGACGCTCAGTAACCGCCAGATTATTGATTCCTTCGGATATCTCACCAATGACCTGATCACTATCGCAGATGAGCAATTGGTCCGTCTGCTGAACACGGAAGGCATGCTGTGCCTTCCGCTGATTTATGACGGGCGTTGGATCGGTGTCATCTGCGCCGGGATCGACGAACCGCAGTTTCCTCTTCTGTGGGAAGAGCTGGACCTCCTGAACAGTTTTGCCGCCCAGGCCGCAACGCTCCTCGACCAAACGGAGGGCGCCGAAATCCGGCCGTCTTCTACTTGGGCGATGGGTGAACCCTTCGATGACGAAGCGATCCATCGGGTAATCCACGAAGTCAACAACCCGCTTGGAATTGTAAAAAACTACCTGGCCGTTCTCTCCGAAAAGGTCGCAGGCCACCCCGAAGTGAAAGACGAGATCGCGCTGATCCGGGAGGAAATCGAAAGAATACCGGGTATAATTGCACAATTGTCAAAATCGCGCTATAAGACAGGTGCCGACAATGTGGTCCTGGATATCAATGGTATTATTGAGGATCTGTCCAAATTGCTGACCAAGTCCGTCTACGAACACGCTCACATCACGTTGAAGTTTGAACCGGATCCGCACTTGCCACCGTCTTCGGGAAACTAAGGTC